>CAYLZS010000303.1:0-2699 GCA_964388065.1 uncultured Granulosicoccaceae bacterium | reverse complement strand
CATCGTTCATCACTACTATCCGATCTGCCAGTGTCATCGCTTCGACCTGATCGTGCGTTACATAAACAGATGTTGCTTCAAGCCGTTTGTGCAGTCGTTTGATTTCGGCTCTCATCTGAGTGCGGAGTTTGGCATCAAGGTTCGAAAGCGGTTCATCGAACAAAAAGACTTTGGGGTGTCGCACGATAGCACGACCCATGGCGACACGCTGACGCTGCCCGCCGGAGAGTTCGGCAGGCCGACGATCCAGGTAGGGCGTCAGTCCGAGTATTTCACTGACTTCTTCAACGGTCTTTTTTATTTGTGCTTTCGGCTCTTTGCGTATTCGAAGTCCGAAGGCAATGTTTTCGAAAACTTTTAGATGAGGGTAGAGCGCGTAGTTCTGAAACACCATTGCAACGTCACGGTCTTTCGGAGCAATTCTGTTAACAATCCGGCCATCGATACTGATTTCACCTGCGGTGATTTCTTCAAGGCCTGCGATCATGCGCAGGGTTGTCGATTTACCGCAACCGGAGGGTCCAACCAGCACCACAAACTCTTTCTCGGCTACTTCAAGGTCAATTCCGTGTACAACTTCAATGTTGCCGTAGGCTTTAACAATGTTCTCAAGTAAAACTCCCGACATTTAACCCCCGGAATTGACGACACTTATCGCATCTTGGATGCAAGACTGGTATACTAGTATTAAGAGTGCGCAAAATGCAACTGATTTGCTGGATTCCATATTACCTGGCGCTCTTTAGGTTAAACCGTTCAGTCGGCGGAGGATATTATTTTGAAGAGGGCGCTTGTTGTTGGTAAGGCAGTGGTGAAACTGCATGGGTGTAACAGGGGTGCAGTTCTGTGTCGTGCGCCGTCGGGTAACTGGTAAGATCATGGAAGTCGTCGCCAAGCAACCAGCCACTCGCAGAACCAGTGTCGATCTTGTCTTTGATCATCTTTATCAAGAGATCAGTCTGTTAAACCTGCGCCCTGGAACCAAAATCTCGGAGGCAGATATTGCTGCCAGCTTTGGTGTTTCAAGGCAGCCCGTACGCGATGCGTTCAGTCGGCTGGAAATGCTGGAACTGGTTGTTATACGTCCGCAAAAAGCCACAGAGGTCAGAGGCTTTTCAAAACAGGCAATCGACAAGGCTCGCTTTATAAGAGCGTCGGTTGAATCTGAGGTACTGCGCCGTGCCGCATCTCTATGTGATACATCCGGTGCTGAAAAGCTTGAGAAGTGCTTAGAGGTACAACGAAAAATTGTCGATGATGAATCGTTTGATGCTTTCAGTGAACAGGACTACCTGTTTCATAAAGCACTGTGCGAGATAGCAGGTGTTGGTTTTGCTTTTGAAATAATTTCCGCTGAAAAAGCCAAGGTAGACCGGCTGTGTGTGCTAAGTCACAACAAAGGTGATCGACTGTCAGAGCTTTTGCAGGACCATAAAGATATCGCTGCCAATATTATTGAAGGCCGGAAGGAAAAAGCAGTGACAGCCGGTATGCTTCACCTGGCGCGGCTGGATGCCACCATAGATAAAATTTTGCTCGACCACCCGGACTATTTTGAATAGTTAAAAACAAGCTGGTGAAGAGCTAACTGAAATTGACGGGCTTGCAGCGCTCACTATTTGATTCAGTAACTGGTTAGTGAATTGCAAAGCCGCATCGGGATGTTTCCCGATGCGGCTTTGATAGTTACTTACTCTTTACACTGGTACTTAAGGCTTTATAAGCGTGTTGCTTACTGCCGGTATCGTCTTGCGAGTACCATCCGCAAACTTCACCTGCAATTCTGTGATTCTGTTACCTTCACCGGCTGCGAAAGACAGATGCGGTGACTGATCGGTGAGCATACCAACCGCGTTGGTTACCTGGCGAGTGTAGCCCCTGCCAGCCGCGGAAATTGCAGTAACCTCTGCTCCTATCCACTCTGCATTGTCCGGCACTGCCAGGGTTACAAAATCACCCTTGTGGTTGTTGATTAATGCCGTTACCGGTCCGCCCATGTTGATCCATGTGACGTCCTGACGTGCATCGCCATTGAGGTCGGCGATAATTGCAGACTGTCCAAAGTTCTTGTTTTCAAGGCCCAGTGCTTTGGAGTGCGCAAATGCAGGGCCGTTGGTGCCTTGTACCTGCAGACCATTGAAGCCCGGAAGTTTGAAGTATTTGTGGGTGATTAACTTGATATAGTTTTGTGCAGCCAGCAGGTCGAGCTTGCCATCAAAGTTTAGATCTTCAAAAACCATACCCCAGCCAAATCCATGACCGGTTAATCCGGCTTCTTCCGCTACGTTAGTGAATTGTCTGTTGCCATCGTTGCGTAACAAAGCCCATTCGGGGTCGAAGACCTGATCGTCTTCCAGATCGCCACGGACCAGAAACTTGGGGATTGAATCGCTTGCGTTTGACAAGGCCAGATCCTGATCGCCGTCGTTATCGTAATCACCGATTCCAAGACCCATCCAAAAGCCGTTTTCGGAGTTAAAAGAATTTTTGGTAAATGTGCCGTCGCCTTCATTGTGCATAATCTCAATGAGGCCGGTATTGTTTGACACAACCAGATCCTGATAACCGTCTGAATCGAGATCGGTAAATGCAGACAAAAAGGTATTTTGCGAGCCGGCAGTACCAGACTCTTCTGTTACGTCGGTAAATTTCAGATTGCCATCGTTGCGCAACAGAACATTGTAGCGAATGTGATCCGG
>CAYLZS010000302.1:0-4971 GCA_964388065.1 uncultured Granulosicoccaceae bacterium | reverse complement strand
GACTATCGGCCAGAATGTTGTGTTTGCGCTGGCAAGCGCCGCGCCGGAAATTTCAAGCCCCACCTGTTTACGTGATACACCGTTATCGTGAAATTTCTGCAACGCGTCCCTGCCGATAAACTCATTACTGTTATCCAGATTTACCAGACGCGATAAGCCGAGCTCATACGGATTGGTGCTAATA
Source organism: uncultured Granulosicoccaceae bacterium (assembly GCA_964388065.1). GTDB lineage: Bacteria > Pseudomonadota > Gammaproteobacteria > Granulosicoccales > Granulosicoccaceae. Next base: position 4,787 of record CAYLZS010000302.1, on the reverse strand, counting down.
TCCATATCTGCATGATAGGACAACATACCCCCTTCAATACGACGAATTGAAGAAGTATGTCCGGCAGCCAGTCCATGACTACCGCCTGCCGCCATAATTTTCTCCCATAGCTCATCACCGCGGGTGCCGTCGAGCAAATACAACTCATAACCCAGTTCACTTGACCACCCGGTACGCGATACTACCAGTGGAATTCCATCAAGCTCTTTTTGTTCTAGCCAGTAGTAACGCAGTTCACTGATGTCCGGACCAAAGAGTTCCTGCATTATAAGCCCGGAGTTTGGTCCCTGTAGCTGCAGCGGCGAGACATCCGGCTCGGTAATTTGAACATCCAGCCCCGAATTTACCGCAACACCCTGTGCCCAGAACAACACAACACTGTCTGCCAGGGATAACCAGAATTTATCCTCGGCAAGTCTGAGTAACACCGGGTCATTAAGAATACCGCCATCGGCATTGGTAATCAGAACATATTTGCACTGACCCACTGCGCACTCACTCAAATCACGTGGAGTGAGAAGTTGTGTAAACTTCGCTGCATCTGGTCCGGTGATTTCTACCTGTCGCTCTACGGCAACATCACAGAGTATGGCTGTGTTTACCAGATTCCAGAAGTTCTCTACCGGGTTTCCAAAGTCACGCGGTATATACATGTGGTTATAGACAGAAAAATCTCTGGCACCCCACCGTACTGTGGCGTCAAAATACGGCGACTTGCGAATTTGTGTGCCGTAGCCGAAGTTACTGACGGATGATGACATTGGACAGACTCTGAATTTAGGGCTCGTGGCACCAAAGACTAACAGTTATCTGGATAATATCTGCCCGCACAGCGACGACTATATTGGCCCTGTCACCGACGCTATGAAATACGCCCGCTTTATCGAAGTACTTTTGCCCCGACAGATCTCCGAGATTAGCAGGAACCTGGACATACCCTCGACCAACCGCTTATTCAAACCACCTGGTGGTGCGAACTACTGAGATCCGAAATAGTGATTCAAAAAAGCACAGGGACAGCAAACAGGATTTAGGAAAGCGTAAGCAATTTATCTCTAACTGCTTCCACAAATTTTTTTACTTCTCCCTCTGATTTAAATATACGTTTTGGAATTATATAAACACTAAATGGATTATTCAGATATATAAGAATATTCTCTGATGACTCCCTGATATCTATCAACGCAGACCTCTTAACAAATTCAACGCCAATATCTTTTATCACAATCATGCCAGTATCTGTGAAAACCAGAGTATGTTGTTCTTTGTCCTTATTGGCTATGTACAAGCTTTTGTGCCGCCTATAAACGATTATATTTATAAGCATCATAGTGATATAACTGACGAGACTTACACAAAGGGTAAATAACGCAATCCACCAACTTAAATCAAGACGAATAACTAATACGCCTCCACTAAACGGCAATAGAAAAAGCAACCATTTCAAAGCCCGAACAGCACAATCCGCCTTTGGTCGTTCGGTTGATCCAGGGGAATACAGGCTTGTTTCTTTTAACGCCTGGAAGTGTTCAGCTGCGCCAATGTGAAACTGCACTTTTGCGAATATATTTTTTATAAGACAGTTTTCATCGACGAATGGCACCGTAATGTCGTCCATGTCGTAACTTACTGCATTGACTTCGTCATTGAACTCCGATTGAGTGGTAATCTCGGATTGACTGTTTAGTTGCAATGCTTTTTGTTGATTTTCGGCGGGTGGCTCTGGATCTTCAAAGCCTAATGCGTTCGCGAATTCCTCAGCAGAAACAGCCAGTAACTGATAACCATCACTGCCATAAAATGGAATTAGATTAACTAATGCAAAAAATAAATTTCCAAAAACAAATATTATGTACAAAGACGCGGCGATTAATTCACTAATCTGTAGTTTTGGCAGCAACAGATGTGCAAGTAATAACAAAACAGCCTGTGCAATTATACCTGCACTGAGAACCGTAACTCGACGCCAGAATCCGTGGCGCATAGGCTCTAATATAACGGCGCCGCCAATCGGCATAAAAACCGTCGCTTTAACTGAAACTCGCAGCAACCAGGCGGCTGTAAAGTGACCAGCTTCGTGCACTACAACAATAAAGGCAATTGCAAGCGTAACCACTACAGCCTGTATAAAGATATGTCCGAGTTGCAGCGTACCGTTATACGAGGTCATCCCCACTAAACTAATGCACAATGGTACCCAAAATATACCTACAAGGAAAAAATACTTGTGTACCAATACTGGCACGCCGGCAACCCTGCAGATGAGGAAATAGCCTTCAACTGGTGCTTTTACTGCCTCTAAGTCAGATTTAATACGCTCTACAATTTCTGACGTGGTATTTTTTTGAAAGCTCATTACTACTTGTCCGGTCTTATGAGTTTATATCGGCCAATCCACTGCAAATAATCCATGTTACGCACTCTCCCTCAAATCAACTCGCCTCACAAATTTAGACACTACTGCCAGGTTGCCTCTACTACATGCCTGTTTTTGTTGCTTTCTCCAGATAATCTCTGCACACGCAGCGACGGCTACATTGTCACTGTCGCCGCCGTTACAGAAAAAAAGTAAAAGACTGGAGAGTTACAGGTAGATTGAAAGTGCCGCGTGACGCTTACGCGAACACACCACTACAATGGATCACAACTCATTCCAGTACCGGCATCCCATCCCCAGCCATCATGTATATCCGCCTGACTATAATCACAGCCGAGACTTTCCAGTGGCGGACAACTCTCCCGCGCAACCGGATCCCAGCCCCAGCCCTGAAAATTTGATGCATCAAAGTACTGACAGTTATCTGATGGACCAATCAATGGTTCAGGAGCTTCAGCATCAGCTACATTGTTTTCGAATAGTACCGCCAGTGTTCTGCCAGTCTGGTTAGGATCTACCTCAAACGGCACAAGATTATTTGCAAGCGTTCGGAAAACCACCCGGCTACCGTCTGCACTGATTGACGGACCTGTGCTAAAGGCATTGGCTCGCTCACCATTAGGAGGTGCTGTGACCAATACTGTTTCCGATGTGTACAAGTCAGTCAGAAATATGTTGTTCTGACGCTCAACAGGTTCTGGCAACAGATTTGTTGCAGCACTTTCGTAGACAACAAAACGTCCGTCAGTACTCAACATAGCACCCGTTACATCGAAATCTGCTGGTAGTCCGTCAACACCGACGATGACATCTGTCGTGACTCGGGCGACAGTATCGCGCAGCCGCAGGGAGAACAAATTATTATGATTAGGCGGTTCGCCAAAAGATGGTATAAACACCGATAGATACAACACGAATCTGCCATCCGCACTTATGGACGGACTACGACTGTCGAAGGTTATAAAATCTTCCGGATTAAGATCGCTGCGTGTCTGTGTAACGTCGGTGCTTACTTTTACCGTGCTGCCATCAGCAACACTATGCATATAAATATCGTCTCCACCATTGCTATCAAAAGGAAAAGTAATTGTGTACTCTGAAGAGCTCGATGTAAAAGCAATGAAGTTACCATCTGCACTTATTACCGGATCACTGTTACTTCCGATTGTTTCACGCCCGTCAGAATCTATCGAAACCTTGCGCGTCGCGCGCTCTGCGACTTCGTACAGAAATATATCCGGACCAGGATTGCTGTCAGCGGTTAAATTGTTTGCAAAACTCATAAATACAATGAATTGACCATCGGCACTGATACCAGCATCCCTACTGTGGTTATTACCTTGTGTACCGGTGGACGAGACACTGACTCTGGTGGTTACACCAAGCACGGTATCGTGTAGAAATATATCGTCGCGACCGTTGGTATCATCGGGAACCAGGTCGGGCGAAGAGCTACTGAACACAATAAACCGTCCATCATCGCTCAGCTCAACATCCCCGAAGCGATGGTTCGAGTCCGGGGCAATCCCGATCGATTCTGCATCATCGTCCAAAGCGCGGTACGACACACGCGGCCCGGTACCGGCCGAATTCCGAAAAACAGCGATACGCCCGTCACCGCTAACAGATACGTCGTTCACGTTCTCCGCAATGTTGGTCAGGCCTTCACCGAGCACGGGCATACCGAAAGCCAGGCAAACCGATAGTAGTGCGCTGTTAATCGCTCTCTGAAGAATAAACGAAGGCTTATTGCCAGTTATCATTTTGTTTACTTCCACTGAAATCTGTCATGACATTACATCAGGCAGCCATAAACCTCAAGGCGCTACAGCGCATTCTCTGTAAACCTGATCAGACATTTGGTTTCAGAGTGAGAACCGTACCTGGTTGAAAAGCATACCGGGTCGAATCAGTGCAAGTGCTCCGTGTGGTGTCACGCCGGTACGGCTCGTCACACCGGTAAACCGCGTGTACTATTGCCAGTTCAAGACGATATTATTGAATAAACACCCGCAACTGATAAATACACCTATGAATAAACAGATTTTATTGACCGGTGCTACTGACGGAATCGGAAGACTTACAGCAAAAAAGCTGGTTGAAGCAGGCCATCGGGTTTTAATACACGGTCGCAGTGAAGAGAGGCTGGCATCGACAGCTGAATCCTGGTGTGCCGACCTATCAAGCATGCAAGCAGTAAATCAACTGGCCTTCAACATTTTGGACAAACACAATAATCTCGATGTACTCATCAACAATGCAGGACTTTGACAATGATACCGGTGTATTTGCCAACCCGCTGGCAGACGCAATGGATATAGCTAAGTGTGATCAGGTTGTACAGGTTCTTGAGTCGATAGTTAACTGATCACAGCAGAGCCGGTCCATTAATTACCTGTTAAAAGAAGCA
>CAYLZS010000301.1:0-2878 GCA_964388065.1 uncultured Granulosicoccaceae bacterium | reverse complement strand
AAATAAAAGAGAAACTGCAGATGCACAAACCGCTGTGGGTGTGAATAGCAAAGAGCAAACAAAGACCGAACCGGCAGCTGCACAACCCAGTATCTGGGGTGGTGCGAAAATGGTGATGTTCAGCAAGTTTCTGTTGTTTGCAGCACTGGTTACCATGTTAACCAACTGGGTAAATACCAATGGTGAGAACCTGTTGTTCGGGGTTATTCAGGACGCCCTTGCGGCTGATGCAGAGAAGCAAGGCATAACCGGTGACGATTCAGTGCTTGAGTTTGTCCGCAACGGTACCACATCGTTTTACGGTAACTTCTTTTTCTGGGTGAATATTGTTGCACTGTTATTACAGGCATTTGTTGCATCACGATTGCTTAAGTACGGAGGTTTTGCCGCAATATTGTTGATCTTACCGGTCATTGCTCTTACCTCTTACACTGTGATGGCGCTGCTGCCAGTACTGGCCGTGGTCAAGGTGATGAAAATCGCTGAGAATGCTACCGACTACTCATTGAATAACACGTCACGTCATGTGTTGTGGTTGCCAGTAAGTTCGGCAATGAAGTTTAGTGGTAAACCCGCCATTGACACTCTGTATGTTCGCCTCGGTGATGGTCTTGCAGCGGTAACCGTGTTGATTGGTGTACAGCTGCTGGCGCTTTCGAAGTCAGCATTCTTTGGCTTCAACGTATTTCTTGTATTGTGCTGGTTGGTAATTGGCGTGCTGCTGGTCAGGGAGCATCGACGTGCGTCAAATGCAGATATGCCCTTAAATGAAACTGTTCCAGCTCCAGCTTGATTTAAGGATACACATACTTCCAAGATACCGAATCAAGCTGGTGTTCGATAGATCACCAGTCTTCGATCACTCGTTGTTTGATAGATAGCGACAAGCGTCGGTTGAAGCTCAGTTAGTCTTACCAGGATGTTTATCTGACATCTTCCAAAAGGTGAATCCACGCGCTTCGATAGTGCAAAGGTTCTGAGCGTCATCGATGTATGGTGCTTATCGATAGCCTTAAGCTATGGTGCGTCACTTCAAGTCTCCGATAACTTACTCGACTGCGTAATTCCGTTTGGGATAAGTTAAAAGTGGAAAATCGCAGGTGCGCGAAACCATCGGCACACTGCTTCCGTGCAGGTAGATCTGGTCGTTTGTAGTCTGCTTGCAGCCTTCCAAAAACTGTTGAATGTTGATTTTGTCAGGAACGAATTGAGTGTAAACACACTCACAATCAGTGATGCAGATAAATAATGGAGCTAATAAATGAACAAGCTAGACAAAGTCCATCCACGCAGTAGTACTACCCTGAAGTTAATACCAACCATCGCAGTTACGTTATTGCTGCCTTTGTTGTCGCAATCCGTTTCTGCTGCGGGAATGCCCCGTCTGGATGAAGGATGGTGAGCCTGGTCGGGACGGTGATCTTCTTTCTTTGGGAGAAGCCTTCAGTATGGCTGACACCATATATTCACTGTACCCCTACACATTGGTGCCAGCCGCAGGAAATTTACAGGTGATGATCGATGAGGTATCGGATAAAGAATCGCTTGCGAATAATACAGCTATTCAGGAAATGCGGGCTATGTACCAGGAAAAGGTGGAACAGGCGATCAATGCGAACTTTGAGCATTTGCCAGACCAAAGCTGTGGTGCTGATACCTGCAGTGTATTCAGGGAGGTATTTCAAATCGAAGGTATCGACGATTCCGGCTATGCTGACTACTTTATCGATGCAAAAACGGGATACGTTAAACAAATAATCAGCTTTCACGCAGAGGTAAAAGTCGATGGAGAAACGCTGCCCGAGTGGCAGGAAACAGCGCTGTTTGAATATGATGTACCTGTTCAGTGGCCTGATGGAGCCGGCTGATACCCAGGCTTTAATTTATTGCAGGACAATCCTGGTTAGGATTGTAAGCTCCCGTCCAGGCGCACTGATGTTTTGGTCAAAGCCAGGTCGCTTTGTATATTTGAATTCGTATCCTGGTGAAATTACAAACTTCATTAATTAATATAGTTTCTGAATTTAGCGACTTAACCGCTTTGATCTGGGTCACTTTCATGCTGCTGAGATATCCACTCTCGAGCAAGCGACCGTGCGATCACAATTTCATCTTCGGTCATGCTGTTTTCTACACGCTTTAACTGTTCTTGCATCAGTTCGTTGCCGTTGATAATTGCGATCAGGAGCCACTTGTATGCAGCGATAAAATTTTGTTCTACTCCCGAGCCCCAAAAATACATCAGTGCCAGATCGTACTGGGCGAGGGCATGATTTTGAGTGGCTGCAGAGGTATAAAATGTTACCGCTCGCTCTTCATCCACGTCTGCACCCCAACCGTTCTCGAAGAGTACCCCCAGTCGATAATTAGCCTTCGTATTGCCTTTGGTTCCGGCTTTCTTATACCAGTCTATTGCCGTGGCGTCGTCCTGCTCGACACAGATTCCATACTCATAGTGTCTGCCAAGCTGAAACTGTGACTCAGCGGTTCCGGCGCGCTCAAGTGACTGTAATATAGAAATCATACTGTCACCGGATTGAACCTGGCAGTCCTGACTCAATGCCGGATAGCCTGGCAGTAGTGTTGCGATAATAATCGATAATTTGAGAGCTTTCATAGATTCACTATCCCCACCGTGTTTGAGTTCGTCAGTGAAGTGTAGTTCAATCAAACGTTAACAACGACGAAAGACAGGAACAACACTTTACAATTGAGTAACAGGCAGGCTACTTTGCAATCAATAAATTGTGATCATCAGTGCTATCCATCATGCAGGATTTTTAATTCCGGCCGGTTATCATCTTCTTCACTGCTGAACCTGATTGTCTGGTTGGCATTGTCGTTATCATAAAGAACAAACGAGACAACTTGCCCTTCT
>CAYLZS010000300.1:0-2258 GCA_964388065.1 uncultured Granulosicoccaceae bacterium | reverse complement strand
CGATCAATGATCGGTGTAGATGAAAGAAAACATAAAATTTATTTTTTGATTAACAAGTGCGGCATACGTATGTGCAGGCGAATATCTGGTTACACAGATAAAGCTGTTGACATCTGTACAAGCGCGAGAGAGGTTTTTTACAATGGATAAATCAGTTGGCACGGTAAAGTGGTTTGATAACGCTAAAGGCTACGGTTTTATTATTAACGACGACGGAGAGGATGTTTTCGTGCACTATCGTTCGATAGAAGGAGACGGTTACAAAAAGCTTACAGAAGGGGAACAGGTCGAGTATCTACAGACACAGAGTGACAAAGGTTGGCAGGCTTCCGAGGTCAAAAGATTAGGTGAGTCTGAGTCTGAGTAGTTCTCTACACTATATCCGGGGGCTGCTTCAGCAGCTCCTCGCTTTTTGTTTTCTTGCACATAACACCCTGAGAGCGAATCGGTAGAATTTCATCGAATCCGCATAATCTAAGTTTCTCCTGATTTTTAAATCATAGACTTCATTTCAACAGCAGAAATGCTGGATTTCGAAATACTATAAATTAATCAAATCAGGATACTTTCAGCCGCTGGGTAGCCAGGCCACTGGCGCTGTTGGCAGCCGTTGGAGCAGGCGTTGCAGTATTCCTGGCCAGCGCTTTTCTGCTGGTAGTTTCCATGGCTTTGCGGCCCCTGCTGACGGGGGCACTATGGGCCATGAAGACGAAACTGGAACGAAAAATATTCGGGTCTTGCAGTGCTACATCAGCGAAACACCTGCCCCCCTATAGTTTCCGCTTACACCGACTGCCCATGCAGAAGTTGCGCTCCTCGAGTGACGGCCCCGGTAAGGTCGACAGAACCGGGGTGTCCATATATGTCCATGTAAGCGTTTTGTTTTAACTACAACTCAACTGCAGCGCAATTGTCAAACACTGCTGTGTCATCCGAATACAGGGTAATGACACCACGTACTGTATTGGCAGGTGCTGTTTCAGCTACAGATACTGTTGCTAACGATGTGCCCGGAACCTGCGCTTCAATTTCTGCAAGTGACGTGAAGCCGACATCAGAGAAAAGCAATGTCACGCTTGAAAAAGCTGTGGCACTGGCGCTACAACTTATCTCATAAGAGCTGCCGGGTGTGGCCGTGAATTCCTGAAACAAACATCCACCGCCGGCTATTTCCAGGGCATCGCTATTATTGGCACCTGCATTTGAGATGCTATGACTGCCGCCACAACTAAACCAGTCTGAGTCTCCATTTGTGAAATCACCGTTGGATAAAAGGTTGTCGGCAGCAGAAACCGGTACGATGGGTTCCGGTTGGGAAGGTACGGGCGCAGGAGCATCTGTTGTGACGACACAGTTATCGAAACTTCCCTGATCATCTGAGTACAGAGTAATTACACCTTGCGCACTTGAGTCCGGTGCGACCACTGTGGCGGTAACCGGTGCCATCGTGGTACTGGTTACTATGGCTAAATCAGCTGTTAACTCGGCAAAGTTCACATCTGATGTGCTTAGCTGCAAGCTGGTAAATTCAGACGCAGAAGCTAAGCAGCTGACAGAGTACTGTGCTCCAGGTACTACATTGAACTCCTGAAAAAGGCAGCCGCCGTCGTTTAGTGTAACAACACCGGCAGTGACAGCAGATGTCCCGCCACAAGACGCCCAGGCAGACAGATCAGCAGAGAAATTACCATTGCTGATGATATTGTCCGGGTCGACAGGATTAACAGGTGCAACCGGAGTAACTGGATCTACCGGATCCGGATTTACCGGATTCACAGGAACAACAGGATTGCTGTTAGTTGTACCGAATACTTCAACCTCGGCAAGCGATAGCGTACCGCTTAAACTTACTCTAACGGTTCTTCCGGTTACATCAAGATCAATGCTGTTGCGTGGGGTTGGTGCAGTAGCATAGGTTTGAGAGAAAACAGTATTGCCACTGTCATCAAGTACCGCAACGGTATAGTTATTCAGTCTGTTTAAACAGCAATTGTTAGTTCTGTTGTGTATGACAATCTGGTTTATATCACTGATTTGTGCCAGCTGAACCTGCCACGACGCATCAGTGTTTAGCTCAGTGTGAGTTACTGATCCGGCACTGAAGTTACCATCGGTATTGCCATCAATTGCAAGGCTTGCTACACCGCCAAAACCTGTTGACGATTGTGACGCTATGCCAGTGAGTGCAAGGTTCTGTGATTGCACAGGGTTTACTGGAACTACAGGGTTTACCGGAGCATTGCCACCAAGCATTGCAA
>CAYLZS010000299.1:0-3916 GCA_964388065.1 uncultured Granulosicoccaceae bacterium | reverse complement strand
ACGCCAAATACGGTACCGATCAGCATCGCAAAAAACGAAATTATTACGTTAAAAAAGAAACCACCGGTAACCTTTTATTGTTACCGGTGGTTTCTTTTTTAACGTAATAATTTCGTTTTTTGCGATGCTGATCGGTACCGTATTTGGCGTTGTGCTTGGGTTGATGCAAATTTCTCCCATCGCTTTGATTCGATGGCCGGCGAAGATAATCACACAGACTTTTAGAAATTCCCCGTGGCTGGTTTTGTTGTTTATAGTACTTCTCGCATTACCTTTTGAAATAGAATTTGGCGATACGATCATTCGTATTCCAGATTGGGTCAAGGCAGTATTTGGCTTGTGCCTTCCAATAATGGCAAACATTGCAGAAGTTGTCAGAGGTGCAATCAATTCGGTACCCAGCGGCCAATGGGAAGCAGCCGAATCAATGGCCTATACCCGCCGGCAAACACTGTGGCAAATCATTCTGCCACAATGTTTCAAGCGCATGATTCCCCCATGGATGAACTGGTACGCCATCCTTACTATGGCAACACCTCTGTGTTCTTTGTTAGGCGTAGAAGAACTCATCACGCTCAGCCGGCAAGCCATTGAGGCAGAGAACAACAAACCTGAACTGCTGGTGCCTTTTTATGGTTTCGCACTACTAATATTTTTTGTCTACTGCTATCCGATTGCTCGTGCAACTATTGCACTGGAGCGAAAATTCGCGGTTAAACTCTAGGGATCACGCATGTCACAAACTACATGGACAGCTGACCAACCTATCGTCTCGATCAAAGACGTACATAAGTCTTTTGGTAACCTGGAAGTACTCAAAGGCATCTCCTTTGATGTCATGAAAGGGGAAGTCATTTGCATCATTGGCCCTTCCGGGTCTGGAAAATCAACACTCATTCGATGCGTAAATGCATTAAACGACATTCAATCCGGATCAATTCAAGTCGAAGGCCTCGAGGTTAATAACAAAAACCTGAACAAGCTGGAACTGCGAAAAAAAGTCGGCATGGTATTCCAGCAGTACAATCTTTTTCCGCATAAGACTGCACTCGAAAATATCATGATGGCACCAATCAAGGTATTGAAGCAGGATCGCTCCGAGGTAGAACAACGCGCGCGAGCATTGATCTCTAAGGTACGATTGGATGGTAAAGAGAGCGCCTATCCAGGTGAGCTTTCTGGCGGCCAGCAGCAACGTGTAGCAATAGCTCGGTCACTCGCGATGAACCCAGACATCATGTTATTCGATGAAGTCACTGCAGCCCTGGATCCTGAAACTGTAAAAGAAGTGCTGGTGACTATTAAAGACCTGGCGGAAGACGGCATGACTTGTATGCTGGTAACGCACGAGATGGGCTTTGCTAAAGAGATCGCCGACCATATCTATTTTACAGATCGCGGGATCATCGTTGAACATGGCCCGCCCAATACTTTTTTCGATAACGCACAAGACCCGAGAACACGCGAATTTTTAAGCCAGATTCTTTGAACACGCACCAGATACTGTCAGAGAATATTTGCCGCAAAAACTAACTGTCAATATTTTAGCAACCGACAGAGACACTCGATCGACTCTGTGCCCTGCCTCCCTCGGGGACAGCCAGTAAATTCCCATGCAAGTGAACCAGCACTGGCGCACTGATTGCTCTTTATCTAAAGATCAACACACCGCCGGGTCGCACCTTGCCTGTTCCCGAAATAACCAACGCTCGTACAATCAAAAAGCTGGCACAGGCTTTCATCAGCGCGTGCCTGTTAACTGCAGCATCCGATGGGCTTACTGACTCAAAACCGACTGGCATAAGTGACTTTTCTTCATGCACTATTGGTGGAGATACCGCATCGTTGATCGCACAGTGTGCAACTGCTACTACTTCGTTTACCTACGAAGAAGGTGATGCTCGTACACTGGATTTGCATATCGCCAAAATACCGGCTCGACAATCCCCCGCAAAGCAGGATCCGCTGGTGCTTCTGGCAGGTGGTCCGGGGCAATCTGCTACGGAGTCTTTTCCGGCTCTGATCCACGCTTTTAAACGCATTAATGAAAATCGCGATCTCATACTTATTGATCAACGCGGCACCGGAAGCTCACATCGGCTTGATTGTGAGGCATCCGTTCCGGGGGACGATCTGGAATTTGATAGCGCTGTAGTCCGCGCGCACTCAGAAACTTGCTTACAGGCACAGACGCTCGACACTCGATACTTCACTACCAGTATTGCTGTGCGGGACCTCGACGCAGTTCGTAAATTACTTAACGTCGATACCTGGAATATCTATGGAATATCGTACGGCACCAGAGTCGCAATCCACTACATGCGTCGTTATCCGCAAACTGTTCGGTCAGCAATTCTGGATGCCGTAGTACCACCACAGGTAACACTTGGGGCAGATGTCGCAGTACACGCACAGCAGGCACTGGAGAAACTCTTTACACGCTGTTCAGAAAGCGCAGATTGTGCAGACTCATTTCCAGAGATTAATCAACGTACGCAGCAGTTGCTGGAGCGTCTTAAATCAGAGCCTGTGTCAGTAGATTATGAGGACGTCAGTACCGGTACCATCCGCAACCTGGAACTCACCAACAAGCATTTAGCAATAACACTCAGACTCATGACCTACTCGGCCTACGGTGTAGCGATCTTGCCTTCCATGCTGTTTGATGCTTACGAAAACAAAAACTATGCGCCGCTGGCAAGACAGGCGAGGATACAAACCGAATCGCTGGGCTCGACTATCGCAACCGGACTGCACAACGCGATAATATGTACAGAAGACGCACCTGATCAAATCTCGGCAGATCAAAAAACAGCAGCGGCAGATACCTATCTGGGCGATGAAGTCATTGATGCGCTGCATGCCAACTGTGAACCCTGGCCCACCGGTGTTATGGACAGCGATTTCAAAGACCCGTTAGTCTCAGACATTCCAACGCTTATTCTCTCTGGTGCCGCAGATCCGATTACCCCTGCGAGCTACGGAGATATAGTCGCAGATACACTGACCAATACAGTACACATTGTGAACGACCATCAGGGGCATATGCAAATGCCACTGGGTTGTGTACCACGTTTGATGGCTATGGTTATCGAATCCGGCAGCGTTAAAGAAATAGACTCCACTTGCCTGGACCGATTGTATGCACCCGCTTTTTTTATTGATGCCAACGGACCAAAGCCGTGATTGTTGCAGACAACCTAAGCAAGGCATTTCATACAAAGTCACGCAAATCTAAAAATACGGTGCAAGCGGTACAGTCTGTATCGTTCATTGCAGAGAATGCCAAAATCACCGGTTTGCTGGGACAAAACGGCGCAGGTAAATCTACCACGCTTCGAATGCTCGCTACGTTATTGCCAGCAGACTCAGGCACCGCTAACATCGATGGTTACGACGTACATTCAGACCCACTGGGCGCTAAAAAGCAACTGGGCTTTATGCCGCACAATGCCGGTATCTACCCTCGACTTACCGCACGTGAGAACGTTCTATATTTCGCACGACTGTGCGGGCTGTCTAAGTCTGACAGTTTAAAGCGCGTTGATGAACTGATTGAACAACTCGATATGGCGGGTTTTATTGATCGCAGAACAGCGGGATTCTCGCAGGGGCAAAAAACCAAAGTAGCCCTTGCACGCGCCCTGGCACACAGGCCTTCTACCATCATGCTGGATGAACCTACCAACGGACTGGACGTAATGGCCACCCGCGGTCTGCGGGATATCCTGAGAAACCTCGCAGCCGACGGCCATTGTATTTTATTTTCAAGTCATATCATGCAGGAAGTCGCAGCCTTGTGTGATCACATCGCGATCATTGCCGACGGTAAAATAGCCATGGCAGATAACTTCGATGCAATATTGCACACCACAGGCAAAGATAACCTTGAAGATGCCTTCGTTACAGCTATTGG
>CAYLZS010000298.1:0-4740 GCA_964388065.1 uncultured Granulosicoccaceae bacterium | reverse complement strand
CCGAAAATGATGTCTGTTGGCCTTCACTGTCGCCTGGCTGGTCGACCGGGCAGAGCTGCTGCAGTAGCACGCTTTCTGGATTACATTCAGCAACACAATAACGTTTGGCTTGCAACACGACGTGATATTGCTCAGCACTGGCGTCGCGTCTGGCCGGCAACAGAAAGTCATAGTTAGATTGGTTCACAGAGGCAACCGTTCATGACTGCTTATCTTTTGGAGTGGGTCAATCTGCTGGGTCGCTGTAGTCCCAACACACATCGATTAGCTGCCACGCACGGTCAGTTTCTCTATAACGCAGATACCTATGCTGATGAACTGCCGTACTGGGATTACCAATTCAAACAGCCTCAGCTTATGGTGCCTTATACGCTCGACGTCAATGATATGCGCTTCGCCACACCACAGGGTTTTAATTCAGGCGATCAGTTTTACACCTATATGAAAGACAGTTTTGACCAGCTATATGCCGAAGGTGCAGAGTGTCCGAAAATGATGTCTGTTGGCCTTCACTGTCGCCTGGCGGGTCGACCGGGCAGGGCTGCTGCGCTGGCGCGTTTTCTGGATTACATTCAGCAACACAACAACGTTTGGCTTGCAACGCGTCGTGATATTGCACAGCACTGGTGTCGCGTCTGGCCGGCAGCAGAAAGTTGAAGCTCGCTTGATGCACAGAGGCAACTGATCATGACTGCTTATCTCCTGGAGTGGGTCAATCTACTGGGCCGCTGGGTTCATATGATTACAGGTATAGCCTGGATCGGTGCATCCTTTTATTTTATCTGGCTGGACAATTCACTCGAAACTCCCAAGTCTTCAGAAGATTCTGCAAAAGGTGTTTCTGGTGAAGTATGGTCGGTGCACGGTGGCGGGATGTACCATGCGCAAAAATACAAACTCGCACCGGCAGTAATGCCGGAGCATTTGCACTGGTTCAAATGGGAAGCGTACACCACATGGATATCCGGTATGTTTATGCTCGCGCTAATGTACTGGTACGGAGCTGAGATATACCTGATAGATCCGGGAGTTGCAGCCCTCTCGAGACCTGTGGCTATTGCCATTGGCATTGCGGTGATAGCAATAGGCTGGTTTGCCTATAACTGGCTGTGTGAAAGCGATATTGGCAAAAATGAAAACACCATGGCCGCAATTCTGTTTGTCGCGCTCTCTATTCTGGCATTTTTGTTATGTCAGGTGTTTAGCGGCAGAGGGGCATTTATGCACTTCGGTTCAATGCTTGGCACCATAATGGTGGGCAATGTGTTCTTCGTTATTATTCCAGGTCAGAAAGATCTGGTGCTTGCGAAACAGGAAGGGCGAGATCCCGATCCCATTCATGGTATCCGTGGCAAACAGCGCTCGGTACACAACACCTATTTCACATTGCCCGTATTGTTTGTGATGATCAGCAATCACTACGCGATGACCTATGGCCATAAATACAACTGGCTGATACTTATTGCGCTGACCCTTATTGGTGCTTTGGTGCGAATTTACTTTGTTGCACGCCACAAGGGAAAAGCGTCACTACTACCACTATTTCTTGCACTGACAGTGCTGGCAGGAATTGTCACTCTAATTGCGCCACGTCAGTCTGATCGATTAGCATCAATTAGTAGCGGCAATGTGCAGATGGCGACAATACAGAGCATCATTACTGAGAGGTGCAGTTCGTGCCACGCCAGTTCGCCCACGCAAAGCGGTTTTGCCGCGCCGCCCAAAGGCATTGTGCTTGAATCTGAAGAAGATATTACCCGTCATGCTTATACTATTCACCAGCAAACTGTGGTTACCAGGGCAATGCCGGTTGGTAACCTGACGGGTATCACTGAGTCAGAGAGAGCGACAATCGATGCCTGGTTCAATCAGTCGAAATAGGTAATAAAAGTTATGTCAATTTTAAAGTCATTAACCCTGCTGCTGGTGACACCGGTAATTCTATGGTCTCAATCAGCAGTTGCTCAGGTGGCTCCCTCTGCCAGTGATATATCTCAATACGATGGACTTCATCTGGCAGCGCATGAGGGTGATCTGTCAGCAGCTTCTGAACTCATAAAAGGAAATGCAAATCTGGAGCGACGTGATGGTACCGGAAGAACGCCAATTATTGTGGCGGCTTTTGCATCGCACGAAAATATGGTTAAGTTGTTAAAAAATGCCGGTGCGGACATCAATGCTTTTGAAAATAATGCTTATGACATAGTGACTATAGCCGCAGTTGCGAATGACTTGCCAATGCTTGATATCGCGCTTGAGCTCGGTGCCAAATCCGGAAATATTACCAGTCCTTACGAAGGCACAGCACTTATTGCTGCAGCGCATCTTGGTCATCACCAGGTCGTGAAACGACTGATTGATGCCAAAGCACCTTTAGACCATATTAATAATCTGCACTGGACGGCACTAATTGAATCGGTAGTACTTGGAGATGGCGGGGAAGACCATATTAAAACCGCGAGGTTTTTGTTGGCCGCCGGCGCCGACAAAACTATTGGAGATAGAGATGGAGTCACTCCATTGGAGCATGCGGTCTCGCGTGGCTACCAGGAAATGGTTCAGTTGTTAACCGAGTAAACTGATCCTGTGCTGAGGCTTGTCTGGTGCGTTATTCCAGAGTAAATACTTCGGACGCCTGCCAGCCAATATCGCTCCAGCTTTGCTTAAATTGAACCTGTTGACCAGCATTCAATGTCTGGACACCGTCACTTTTTATTTTGCATTGATGGACGAACACGGTATCTCCCGCCTTATTAACGATAAACCCGTAGCCTTTAATGCTGTCGTACCACTTAACGGTGCCTGTGAAACTGTCCATTTTCTGTTCTCTGTATTAGAAAATTAAGCACTGAGTTTCTCTGTTTGTGCCAGAGGTTTAGTCGAATTCCTGCCAGCGGTTATTTTCAACAGGAGTATTTTTATCTTTTTGTGAATTGATTTTCTCGTAAATTTCCGCACGATGAACCGGTATAGTCTTTGGCGCATTTATACCGATTCGAACTTTGTCACCATTGACTGAAAGCACAACGACTTCGACGTTGTCTGCAATTCTTATAGTTTCGCTTGTTTTTCGGGTAAGGATAAGCATTTTTAATTTATCACTGTTCGAGTTTATTGATGGCGGGTTCGAGATTCTTCAGGTCATCGCAAAGAGTTCTCGCTTTTTTAAGTTGTGTTGTACTTTCCTCTGACTCCGGATCAAACTCGCGAACGATGTTTGCTATTATTTTGTCAAGCCGGGTCTGTAGTTCATTAGACTTTAGCTTTAACTTTTGTTTACTTAGTGTGCTGATATCCATTTTCATACCCTATAGTTAGTTGCTGGTGTTATTTACGCCCAGTAGTTTGTATATTGGGCAGATAAGAAAAATAGCGGTAACAAGTAGATATAAACTGATGAGCCAGAATACAGCTACAAGCCAGAGGCTGGGGGGAGTAAATACAAAGCCGGTTAAAATTAACAGTGTAAAACCGGTGATTAATCTTATAGTGCTTTCTTTGTTTCCGATGTTCATGTCATTTCCTTGCGAAGAAGGTGTCTCAAAAATTATGTTTTATAGTTCTGAGATACTATGCAAGAATTATCGACTAACGAGGTATCAGATGAGTTTCAGTTATGTGTTAATTGCAGGAGAATTGTCTCAAATGTATCAGGACGTTGGGTGGCATCCAGCGCATCGATACTCCGCTGGACGTATTGGTCTGCCAGGTATCAGAGAAGTTTCATTTGTATCAATCGCAGGAGTTTTGTTTCAAATGTATCAGGAGGATTTGAGCGCACTGGAGGCAGGGGGTTTTGGTGTCTTCCAGGTGATGCCTGAGGGTTTGCATGGCTTGCGGGGATGGTGATATGGCGTGTATCCGGGTGGTTTGTGAAGTGCTTTTAGAGAGTTTTTGATTGAACGTGGTCGCTGATGTGACTGTCAGCCGAACACATAGCCGATGCCCCGTACCGTCCGAATCACTTCCGGTTTGCTCGGATTATTTTCAATTTTTCTTCGCAATCGGCTAATTCGAAGGTCGATGGAGCGATCATACGGATCCCAGTCTTTATCGTGTGCCTGATTCAACAGTTGGTCTCGGTTTAGCACGCGTCCGCGGTTTTCTGTGAAGACCCGCAGTAAATTGAACTCCATTGAAGTGATGTAGATCTCTGTACCGTCCTGATCAAACAATTTCGCTGCATCCAGATCGAGACTACAGTTGCCAAAAGGAATCGAGTTAGCTTTTGCCGGCTGTTTCTCTGCTGCACCGTCTGCCTGAGTGCGCCTTCGCAGTGCGACTTTGATCCGGGCTTCGAGTTCACGCAGATCGACTGGTTTGCCAAGGTAGTCGTCAGCGCCCATTTCCAGACCAATTACGCGGTCTACGACTTCGTCAGCTGCGGTTAGCATGATTACGGGTGTGTCCAGGTCCATTCGCAGTGTTCGCAGGGCAGTGAGTCCATCTTCACCGGGCATATTGATATCGAGTATGATCAAATCAGGGAGTGCTGTCTCCAGTTTGGCTCGCATTGCCACCGGATTTTCAGCTTCTTCGATTTTGTAACCGCGACCGCTTAGATAGTCGCGAACCATTTCCCGCAGTAATGGTTCATCATCGCAGATCAGGATTGTTTGTAAATCGGTCATTCTTTGTAGTCCTGGTTTGAGACGAGATCAGATACCAGTATTAACAGCTCGTTTGGTGTTACCGGTTTTTCCAGATGGGGTTGTGCGGTTTCTGACAGAAACTCCGCTA
>CAYLZS010000297.1:0-3900 GCA_964388065.1 uncultured Granulosicoccaceae bacterium | reverse complement strand
GGTTCAACGAAAGCTTGTTGGGAGAGCCCGACAGTCTAAACAACTGCTCGGCGCCGAAGGCGCAACCGCCCGGAAACGCTCAGGCAAAAGGACCATCACAGCTAGTTGACTCTGGAGAGTGATTGAATAACCTTCAATCCGCCCAAGGGGAAAGAGCCTTACAGGCTTCAATCTCTCAGGCTCACAGGACAGAGGGGCTGCGGTACAAAAGTACCGTAACTGCAAGTGCATCTGTTGATGTGCCGAAAGGTAGCCTGATGTCGTGAGCCAAAAAACACCATTGTATCAATCGCATATAGACGCGAACGCTAAGCTTGTCGATTTCTTCGGCTGGCAACTACCCATTCACTACGGCTCTCAGATAGACGAGCACCATGCCGTGCGTCAATCCGCAGGTTTTTTTGACGTATCACATATGACGGTTATAGACGTACAGGGCAGTGATGCGCAAACCTGGTTGCGCGGGCTACTAACTAACGATGTAGCAAAGCTCAAACCCATGCAGGCACTTTACAGCTGCCTGTGCAACGAACAGGGCGGTGTGCTTGATGATCTTATTGCCTATAAGTTAAGCGACACCCGATTTCGTTTAATTGTTAATGCGGCCACCCGTGAAAAAGATATCAGCTGGCTCAAACAACACTTAAGCGGTGATGTTGATCTTATTATCCCTGAATCTATTGCCATGCTGGCGGTACAGGGACCACAGGCACCCGAAAAAACAACAGCCGCACTTAAAGCAATGGGTATAAGTGCAGACATCAAAACGCTGAAACGTTTTTACGCGCTGGAACATAACGACTGGTTTATAGCGCGTACCGGTTACACCGGTGAAGACGGTTTTGAAATTGTATTGCCAGCCGCGGTTTCACCCGATTTGTTTAGTACCCTGCTGGAGCAGGATGTAAAAGCATGTGGTCTCGGAGCGCGCGATACCTTAAGGCTTGAAGCCGGGATGTGCCTATACGGACAAGATCTCGACGAGGATAACTCACCAATAAGTTCAGGTATAGGCTGGGCAGTTGACATAACTGACCCGGATCGGAACTTCATTGGTCGACAGGTGCTACAGGAACAGAAAAAAAACGGCACCCCAATACATCAGATTGCTCTTGTACTGAACCAGCGTGGAGTGATGCGCCCTGGCCAGACAATACAACTTTCAGGTGTAGAGATTGGCGTTATAACCTCCGGTACGTTTAGCCCGACACTACAAAAATCAATTGCATTAGCACGAGTAAATAAACCCGTTACCGATAGCTGTGACGTCCTTATTCGAGATAAGCCGTATGCGGCTGTGCCTGTTAATTTGCCATTCACCAATCTCAGCTAGTTAGCGCTTTTGAATTGCAAATACTGATCAAAATCTAAAACTTATTGGAGACAGTAATGGATATCCCTGGTGATTTACGAATGACTTCAACCCATGAATGGGTACGTATTAATGACGATGGCACAATTACCGTTGGCATTACTGATCATGCACAAGAGCAACTTGGTGATCTGGTGTTTGTAGAAACACCGGAGATAGATTTATCGTGCAAACCTGAACAAGCCATAGCCGTAGTTGAATCTGTTAAAGCTGCATCTGACTTGTATGCGCCAGTTGCAGGAAAAATTGTGGCAGGCAATACAGACCTGGCCGACAGCCCTGAGCTAATAAACGAAAGTCCTTATGAAAAAGGCTGGATCTTCAAAATACAGCCCGAAAATATTAGCGATGTTGACAGCTTAATGGGTGCAGATGAATACAACAGCATGCTCGATTCTAATGCCTAAACGGCGTGAATGTATCTATCGCTAAAAGCAAAACAGCTGCCCTGCCCCAAAGCCAATAATTCTCAGGGTAGCCAACAGGATATTACTTAAAATGAATGATCGCCAATTCAGCAGTGATTTCGTGCAACGTCATATCGGCTCTAATGACAAGCAAATACAACACATGCTCGACACATTGGGTGAACCATCACTCGATGCACTGATTGAAAAAATTGTTCCGGACAATATTCGTCTGGACAAACCACTGGCACTGGAAGATGGCATTACAGAAGCAGAGGCACTGGCTGAAATTCGAAAACTTGCATCGCGTAATCGCGTTCTACGCAGCAACATCGGCATGGGCTATTACGATTGTCACACGCCATCGGTAATTAAGCGCAATGTTATTCAGAATCCCTCCTGGTACACAGCATACACACCCTACCAGCCCGAAATTGCACAAGGTCGTCTCGAGGCCTTATTTAACTTCCAGACCCTGGTAACAGAATTAACCGCACTTCCCATAGCTAACGCCTCTTTACTGGATGAAGGTACTGCAGCCGCTGAAGCGATGGCAATGGCGCATCGCGCCTGCCGTGGCAAGCGATCACGCCTGCTGATTGCCAGTAGTTGCCATCCGCAAACGCTGGATATAGTACAAACACGCGCAGAACCTTTGAACATTGAGATTGTTCTCGCCAAACCAAATGAAATGACAGAACAAATTGCTGCGTCCAATGACGAGCTGTTTGCTGTACTGTTGCAATACACAGATACCTACGGCGACGTTGTCGATATACAGCCCATTGCATCTGCAGCACATGAAAAAGGCGCGCTGATGTTGGTGGCAGCTGACCCGCTTTCACTATTATTATTGCAGGCACCCGGTGATTTAGGTGCAGATATTGTTATTGGCAGCATGCAGCGCTTTGGTGTACCAATGGGATTTGGCGGGCCACATGCAGCATTTATGGCGACCACCGACAAACTAAAGCGCACACTGCCCGGCAGATTAGTTGGGCAATCCATAACAGCATCGGGTGGTTCGGCATATCGACTGGCTCTGCAGACACGCGAGCAACATATCCGCCGTGAGCTTGCTACTTCTAATATTTGTACCGCCCAGGCGCTACTCGCTATTGTCGCAACCATGTATGCCTGTTATCACGGCCCATCTGGTCTGCTTGCAATCGCCAGACGGGTGAGATCATGTGCAGATACAGTGGCTGCCACATTAAGCGATTCTGGTATCAAAGCCGATATAAGGGTAATAAACGAACGCTGGTTTGACACACTGCATGTGCAGGTTGCCGATAGTACTGCCTGCATAGAGAGCGCACTGAAACTGGGCTACAACCTGCGAAAAATTGATAGCACACAGTTAAGTTTGTCATTTGATGAAACAACAACACAGCAGGATTTGCAGCAATTGGTTGCTGCAATTGCTCAAATAGAACCATCGTCAGTAAAACTCAATGTAGTGGCCGAGCGGGAAGATAGCACCGATAGAAGTACCGGGTATCTTTCACAGGAGTGTTTTAATTCGTATCGCAGTGAAACCGATATGATGCGTTACCTGCGGCATCTGGCAGCAAAAGATATTGCCCTTGACCGATCTATGATTCCGCTTGGCTCCTGTACCATGAAGCTCAATGCCGCATCGGAAATGGAGCCAATCACCTGGCCTGAGTTCAGCGACATTCATCCGTTTGCACCCGCTGATCAATCACAGGGTTATCGCGACCTTATTACTGATCTTGAAACCATGCTGTGCGAGTGCACCGGCTACAGCGCCATATCTTTGCAACCCAACGCAGGCAGTCAGGGAGAATATGCAGGCTTACTCGCCATTAAGCGCTATCACACAAGCCGTGGAGACACTGGCAGAACCAAATGCCTTATCCCAACCTCCGCACACGGTACCAATCCTGCCAGTGCTCAAATGTGTGGCTTAAGTGTAGTGCTGGTTGATTGCGATGACGCGGGTAATGTAGATATAACTGATCTGCAGAAAAAGCTCGACGAACACGGCAGTGAAGTCGCCGCTATTATGATCACCTATCCATCAACCCATGGTGTCTTTGAAGCCGGGGTCACAGACGTATGCGAACGCGTGCATGCAGTGGGTGGGCAGGTATACAT
>CAYLZS010000296.1:0-1975 GCA_964388065.1 uncultured Granulosicoccaceae bacterium | reverse complement strand
TAAACGCCCACATCACAAACGGCTGCATCAGCATCACTACACCCAGCGCTATAAGCACTGTGGCGATCATCTCCCACGGACCGCGCTTGAAGGTAAACAGACCTTTGAAAAAACGCATCATTTGCGCACGGCTCCAAAAGTGATGCCACGCAATAAATGCTTGCGCAGCAACACGGTGAAAATCATCACGGGCAATAAGAACAGTGTTGCTCCGGCTGCTATGGCAGGCCAGTCCAGACCGCCTACACCAATGATGGTGGGTATAAACGGCGGTGCAGTTTGTGCGGTACCCGAAGTCAGCAGTACAGCAAACGCATATTCGTTCCATGCGAAAATCAAACAGAATATGGCGGTCGATGCTATGCCGGTGGCGGCCTGTGGCAGCACCACTTTATAAAAAGCCTGAAAGCGTGTGTAGCCATCTATCAATGCCGCCTCTTCATACTCGCGCGGTATTTCATCGATAAAGCCTTTTAGCAACCACACTGCCAGCGATATGTTGACTGCGGTGTACAGCAATATCATACCGAGGTGAGTGTCGCTCAGCCCGAGCTTTCGATACATTAGAAAGATCGGTATAGCCACCGCAATCGGTGGCATCATTCTGGTAGAAAGAATAAAGAACAGTAAATCGTCTGCCAGTGGAATTTTAAAACGTGAAAAAGCATAGGCTGCCAATGTGCCCAGAAATATACTTAGAAACGTTGACCCGAAACCTATAATCACCGAGTTTAAAAAGCGGCCGCCAAACTTAGACGGGCCTGCAATGACCATATCCCGGTTGCGAACAATTTCCTCTGCAAAATTTGCTGGTGGCGGCAGGCTCTCAAGCGTCTCCGGCGTTACCCTTGTGCGCGTGGTAAAAAGATTGACATAGCCTTCAAGAGACGGTTCATAAAATACTTTAGGCGGATAACTGATACTGTCAGGCGGTGTTTTGAACGAGGTCATCATAATCCACAACAACGGGATCATGGTGATAACGGCGTACAATATAACGAGTGTGCCGGCTATCCACTTCTGGCGTGACGATGGCTCGGTAACCGAGTAACTCATCGTTCCTTCACCTTATTCAGCGCCTTAACATAGATCGACGCAAGGCCGAATACCGTCACAAACAATATGATCGCAAAGGCACTCGAGTAGCCGGTGCGCCACTTCTCGAAAGCTTCACGCTTTAAGTTAATTGAAGCCATCTCGGTAACAGAACCCGGCCCTCCACCGGTGAGCTGCACCACTAAATCAAACATTTTAAAGTTTTCAATACCACGGAACAAAACCGCCAGCATTAGAAACGGTAATACCATGGGAATTGTGATCGTAAAGAACTGCCGTAACTTCGAGGCCCTGTCTATTTCTGCAGCCTCGTAAATATAATCGGGAATACTCCGGAGCCCGGCCAGACAAATTAACATCACAAACGGAGTCCACATCCAGGTATCGACAATAACGATTGACCAGGGTGCAAGGTCTACAGAGCCGAGCATGTCAAAGCTTGATGGATCGACACCTGTGAAAAATGAAACGACATAATTAAACAGACCTATCTGCGGCTGATACAGGAAGGTCCAGAAATTACCCACTACAGCCGGTGACAACATCATTGGCAATACAATAATGGTGGTCCACAAGTCGTTACCACGGAACTTGCGGTTGATCAGCCATGCCAGAGCGAAGCCAAGCAACACCTGAAAAAATAAGGTCCAAACCAAAAAGTGCGCAGTTGCCTGCATCGACATCCAGATATCGCTGTCACCCAGTATCCGTTCATAGTTACGCAGACCAATATACTTAACCTCACGGTTTATCCGGTTGGCCTTGAAGTTCGTAAAACTTAAGTTGATGGTCCATATCAGCGGGAAAATATTGATCGCAAGCAAAAGAAAAATAGTAGGTCCGACAAATATCCAGGCTATAGCCCGGTCTGACAGACCTTTAATTTTTCGTGCGACGCGTACCGGCGTCTTCTTTGCGA
>CAYLZS010000295.1:0-26766 GCA_964388065.1 uncultured Granulosicoccaceae bacterium | reverse complement strand
GGGCGATACCACCTGACAACTTAACGAATCTTCTTCTTTACTGTTAGCACACAGAAAATTTGAACCGCGTGTCACTTTGGCGTCTGGTTGGTTCAACATGGCGCGATGACGTTCTGCATTTTTCTCGGCTGCTGCATTGGTATCGTCTACTGAACTGACACCGAGCTCAGTTAAATTGATTTTTGTTTTTTCCGGCGAGTACTGAATGCTGGTAACAACCGGGATGGGGTTTCCGTGACCATCTTTCCCAATGTCCCGAATTGGCAAACATTCTGTACGTTCCAGTTCTAACAGATTGGAACCATCATAACCCTCTGCTCTGAGTATACTGCCGCCGCGATACACAACACCATCATTGTCTTTCTGACCAAAATCTACGAATCGAAAAAAGGCCGGGCAGTCTTCTGCGTTGGCAGGCGCTGCCCACAAGAGCATCAACCACAGCAGGAGTGCCCCCGCAGAGGCGCGTTGTTTTGTCAGTGTTTCGAGCATGTTCAGAACAGGTATATCTGAAAACGAGATTTCAGGATAACAAAGCAACGGTGTAATTCAAAACAGCGTGCAGAGCTTATCGCAGAATTCGCTCTGCGTTATAACGGGCGACTGTTTTCTCCGCTTCATTTAACCGCAATCCGTTTGAACCTGGAAAGAGTAATGTGTTTACGTTGTAGCGAGTGTGGTGTAAACCCAGAATATGACCTATTTCATGGCTGGTAACACGGTAGTCGCTGTTAAGTGGGTTATCGACAACGAACAGGGAATTCACACCGTTTGGTTTCAGGCCGTTTGGTCCACCCAGTGATCGCACGAAGAAGGTCCAGATCAACTCGTTGTTGATATTGCCTACATCAACCTCGCCATGCCGAATGGCCCGAAAGAACCTGGCGATGCCGCCACGCCCCCGACCGTGGATCAGCCCCTGCAACAAGTTCTCGGGTACGCTAATGCGCCTTACAGTGACAGGGTCTATTTGAATGCCCGCCTGGCTCCAGACCCTGTTTACCTGTTGAAAGTGGCGGCCCATGCTCTGTACGGTTCGTTGACTTGACATGCCATTAACATCGTCAACAACATCGACCACAAAAACGGCGACTGGAATAGTGAGTATTCCCTGTTGCGCATTGTTCACGATATCCTGCTGAGCGCTTGTCGATGCTGGCCAGTACGATGCAATTATTCCCACAATGATGAGCCAATAACCCGCCAATTTTGTCTCACCCATATGCTGCAGTTCCACTGTAAAAGTGTTGGAGTTGAACCAGGCGAAACAGTTCTTTTACAAATCAACTGTACGGCGAAATGTGATAATTGTTCCGGTAATAAATCCGAAATTTGTTAAGACTAAAACACCGAAAGCCTGCTACCGGCTTTTGGCACGAATTTTACGTCAGGCGATTGTCGATTGAGACCCTGGGTGGGATAAAATCAGTATTTGCTTTGTCACAGGAACTGAGTATAAAAACAGCGTCTCAGCGCCGTTTCAGGACAGCAACAAAAGCAAACACATGAGTGCCAGTGGAACAATGGCTGTGAAAGAATTCAAAGAATCGCACCGGATCGTCAGAATTGCGCGTATTCCAGGAAAAACCAGAACTTAATGAACACTCGCTTTCTACTAATTATAGTTTTTCTTGCAGGCCTGAGCTCAGGCTGGGTGGGCAAAACCTATCTGGCGCCTGTTCAATCGAAATTAATTGCCGTTGTTACTGGCGGTAATCGGGTGGCGACAACTCCTGCTGCCGTTACACATACCGATACATTTACAAATTCTACAGGGGCATTGAACTCGACGGCTGCAGTGTCGAACTCTGGTCTTTCTACAACACAAAGTATTTCAAATACGAGTCTGGTACGTGCAGAGCCAGCATCCACCGGAACCACAGTTTTTGTTCTGTTTAAAAAAATGCTGAACGACCGGCTCTACTATGACGCAATGAATCTGTATCAGGAGCAATTTCAACAAGACGAACAAACAGCGACTGAGCTTAAAAGAATATTCCTCGATCAATTAAATGTGTTGTCGGCGAATAAGAAGAGCAACGATTTTTCGGAATTAATAGAAAGCTATTTATCTCTGTATTACGACGATATTAATGTTCTGTTTCTGCTGGCAGATTTTAACCAGGCAAACGCCAGTTACCTTGAAGTTGTCGATGTTTACCTGCTCGCCAAAACTTACGCCTATACAACGGCTGATCAGCAAAACGTGGTTGCCCGATTTAACAACTTTATAAAAGAAGTAGACAGCATCTATACAAACCAGAAAAACTGGCTGGCGCTAATAAACCTTTATTCCTACATAGATACCTCGGGATTAATGACATCACCGTATCAATATCGCCAGGCACTGGCACACCTGCGCAGTGGTGATGAATATTTTGCCACGGAGCAATTCAGACTGCTGTTAAATGACAGTCTGGTCGGTGAGTCAGCGGCGATAGCGCTAAACAGACTGGCAGAAAATTCTGAAGCACCAGTAGCTGCAGATAATACTGCGTTGGAGAGTTCCGAGACAATACCACTGGAAAAACATGGAAATCAGTTTCTGGTTAACCTGACTATCAACCGTCAGGATGAAATCAAGCTATTGATTGATACCGGGGCCTCAATCACAACCTTGTCAAGATCGTCGTTTGATTCCCTGATTACCAGTGCAGATGCGGTTGAAAGAGACAGACGAGTTTTTCGAACTGCCAGTGGTGTGGTAATGGGAACAGTCTATTCTGTTTCAGAATTGGCTATAGGACCCTATACAATGCGGGATACGCAAATTGCCGTGCTTGATTTTGATGTTAATCGGAACATTGATGGCCTTTTGGGTATGAACGTCCTGGGACAATTCCGGTTTCAGATAGATCAGCAAAATACGCGCTTACATTTAAGCCGATAATTCGGATACTGGCAAAGTTTCTTTCCCGCTAATTTCCCCTGGGAGTCTGCGCGGCAGAAATCTGCGTAGCGAGAATGTGTCACAGCGAGGGCCCATGGTTTACAAATTCAGGAACGATTATTTGAGGCGCATAGCCATATTTGCATAAGAAAAGGCATACGTAACGAAAATGATCGATCCCTGGGTTTATTAAGAAATGGCGCACCGCTGTGGCGCGTTCGCAGTAGCAGATTTCTGCCGCGCAGACTCCTAAGCCGCCAGACTATTCCAACTCATTCTAATCCCGACACTTGCTCGAATCGCAACGCTTAGCGGTTGGTTAAAGTGTACAGGTCGCACTATAGTGTGTAGATCGGCAGTTCATTTGGGATAACAATGGCCTTTGATCAGGAAAAGCTCGACCGGTTGCGCAGTCGCTATGCGGATGGCACCGGTGGAGATATGCATAACGAAGAGTTCAGCCGCATAGCGGATATGATCTTTTCCGCTAACGGACGCAGGCCGCCACCCTATGCAGGTATTCCTTCTCTGCTGGATGCACCAGTGCGTCAGCTCGATATGGACAACCCGGATCTCACAGACATTGAGGTAGCGCTTTTCGGTGTGCCGATGGATCTTGGTGTGACCAACCGCAACGGATCTCGGTTTGGTCCGCGCGCGCTGAGATCCATTGAGCGGGTCGGACCCTATAACGATGCATTGCATTGCGCACCGGTACATGAAATGAAAGTCGTTGATATTGGCGATGTGCCGATGGACAGCCGATTCGATTTGACGCGCTCACACAGTAATATTCGCGACTTCGCGCAGTTGATCGTTTCAGCCGGTGTCATACCGCTGGCTGTGGGTGGTGATCACTCGGTCAGTCATCCGTTGCTTCAGGCAGTAGCGATGAATGGTCCTGTCGGAATGATTCATATAGATGCACATTGCGATACCGGTGGCTCCTACGAGGGTGAAAAGTTTCATCACGGTGGTCCTTTTCGCAACGCTGTGCTCGACGGCGTGCTCGATCCAGAGCGCACGATCCAAATCGGTATACGCGGATCCGCAGAATATATATGGGAGTTTTCAAAAGACTCCGGTATGCAAGTTGTGCACGCACGTGATTTAAGTTCTATTGGCATCGATGCAGTGGTGCAACAGGCACGTGATCTCATCGGTGATGGCCCGGTTTACCTGTCCTTTGATATCGACAGTCTCGATCCGGCGTTTGCACCCGGCACTGGAACACCGGAAGTTGGCGGGCTCACGACACGTGAAGCTATGCAGCTGATTCGTGGTATGAAAGGGCTGAATATTGTCGGTGGTGATGTTGTAGAAGTTGCACCGCAATACGACCCAACCACTAATACAGCGCACCATGGTGCGCAAATGTTATTCGAAATTCTAAGCGTCATACAGTTCAGTCCTTTTAGAAACACCGGTAAAAAAACTTGAGCTATCGATTCAGTGATCAGGCGCTACGGCTTGATGCCGATGATGGCGCTGCCTGGCAGGTGCACGATCAGGCGTTGGAAATGCAGCGCGCAGGAGAAGATGTTGTTGTGCTGTCTATTGGTGATCCGGACTTTAGAACGCCGGACCCGATAGTAGACAATGCAGTAAGCCATATGCGGGTTGGCAGAACGCATTACTCTCCGGCGCTCGGTGAGCTTAATTTGCGCCGTGCGGTTGCAGATTATGAAAAGCGCGTATCACCGCACGGGTGCAGCATTGATGAAGTCGCGATATTTCCGGGTGTTACTTCCGCCATTTATTCGGTTTTGTCTTGTCTGTTAAATGCCAATGACACAGTTTTAATTGTAGATCCCCAGTATGTCGGTTACGCCCCTATAACCCAGGCACTGAATGTCAATGTCGATCTGGTGTATGCCACCGCAGAAACAGGGTTTGTTATTCAGCTTGAAGCAATACTTGAAGGTATTACTCCCCGAACACGAGTGGTATTTCTAAACACTCCCGCCAATCCCACCGGTGCAATTATTGAGCGTGACACATTGCGTGAACTGGCAAGAATCTGTCAGCAAAAAAAGATCTGGCTGGTTTGTGATGAAGTTTATTCTATGTTCACTTTCGACAAACCTCATGTGTCATTGCGCACTGCTGCAGAAAACCTTGACTACCTGGTAGTAATAGACGGTTTATCGAAGTCGCACGCGATGAGTGGCTGGCGCATGGGATGGACAGTTGCACCTGAAAAATTGACTAAGCATCTGGGTAACTTTCTCGCGATGTCAGTGTTTGGCTGCCCGCAGTTTATTCAGGATGCATCTGCATTCGCTCTAAATAACGACGAATACTACGTTAGTGAAATGCGTGAAAAATACCGCCAGCGCCGCGATGCGGTGTGTGATCGAATAAAGGCAATGCCCAAATTCAAGTTCCACAAACCGGACGCTGGCATGTTTGTCATGATTGACATCAAAGCCTTTGGCAATGACGATACGGCGTTTGCAAAGCGTTTACTGGAAGCTGAAAAAATGTCGGTATTGCCCGGTAGTGCATTTGGAGACAGTACCCGGGGCCACGTCAGATTCTCTCTGGTACAGCCAATGGAAGTGATTATGGAGGGGTGTACGCGACTGGAGCATTTTGCGCTTGGTGCTAACAGTTAGTAGAAACGCGTTTTACTAAACCACGCCCCACCAGGCCAAATCTGTTGTCAGGCTTCGGCCTCGATCAGCGCTTTGAGTTTATTAATTTGTGTTTCATGATCTGTCTGCATTTTTTTCTTTGAGCTAAAGAAAAAAATGACCTTCATCATTAAGCCAATACGAACGAAATCGGCAGATGCATAAAGCCGGGTTTTATTATCTTCGAGCGCTTCAAAATTGTTGACGATTTCCATGTCGAAATAGCTCGATGTCATAAATAGACTAATGTTTTTTGGTGGGTTGTACACGGTGATTGTTTCTTCCATGGTAAATTCACCCTTACCCTGTTGATAGGTGTGGTGTGACTTATCGCCAACCTGGGGTGATTTTATGTCACCAGTGATTTGTTTGTAACGAAGGAAATCGTTGAGCCATTTGGCAAGATTGTCTGGATTATTGCTGTAGTCCCAGACCACTTGTAGTGGTTTTTTCACAATGACTTCGTGAGCAAGTTTCATCTGCCGAGGTGTTCCTGTAAAAGCATTTGTTTAATAATCTGCCTCAATAGTACGATACAATAAAGTTGTCAGATGGTTATAGTGTCTATCTGGCGGACAGTATCGATTGTACAATTTTCCCTGTGATTAATTTTCCCTGTGATTAATTTCCCTGTGATTAATTTCCCGGGCATTAATTTTCACATTGGTTTACTTCCGAGAGAAGCTCATGTTGCGCCCTTACATTCTTATAGCGGGTATGCTCGTCGGTTGCACCAATTCTATAGAATTAGACAATAACGCACCGTCGCATCATCGTCCAGATGGTACGTTCACTAATTCAAATGGCGAGGCGATCGAAAATTCTGTCAGGGATTTAATAAAGTGGCGGCGAGAAGCTCCCGAGGTAACGCCGTTAAACTTACCAAGTGTGTCACCACAGCTCGAAAAACTTGAAAACCCCACAAATGCACAGATTACCTGGATTGGCCACAGTACGTTTTTACTACAGTTAGACGGACTCAATATACTGACTGATCCTATTTTCTCCGAACGCGCATCACCGGTGAGCTTTTCAGGACCAAAGCGTACAACACCGCCCGCCATGACTATCGATCAGTTACCTCACATTGATATTGTGCTGATATCCCATAGCCACTACGACCATCTTGACAAACAAACTGTTGAAGCATTGCATAGAAAGCAAACCGGCAAGCCTCCTCGTTATTACGTGCCCCTGAGGCTAAAGCCCTGGTTTACCAAATTGGGGGTAGAGCAGGTGACAGAACTGGATTGGTGGGACAACGTAAAAATCGGAGAAACCACAGTACACGCTGTACCGGTACAGCACTGGAGCAGCAGAAGTCCTTTCGATCGCAATAAAACCTTGTGGGCCGGATTTCTCGTTGACTCGCCCAGTCTTCGTGTGTTGTTTGTTGGTGACAGTGGCTACTCTAACGATTTTAAAACTATCGCAAAGCGGTTGGGCAAGGTTAATGTGGCTCTGGTGCCGATAGGTGCTTACGATCCGCGTTGGCTTATGAAGAACTCACACATGAACCCTGAAGAAGCACAGCAACTGGTGAATGATGTCGGGGCGACACGTGCAATAGGAATGCACTGGGGAACGTTTGCGCTAACAAACGAACCGATGGCGGAACCCGGTGAACGCGCGGATGCTACGGGGGTTATTGAAACACCAAAGCCCGGTCAAATAATTGATCTTACAAAAGGTTAAAGTCCGGGTAAGGTATCAGGTTGTGTCATGCTGAATTAGCACTCGCAACCTGGCTTGCCATTCAGGTGACATAACGTAAAAACCTGTTATAAGGAACTTTCCGCACGCCCCGCTAGCTTACTTTTACTGACGATGAGTTGTGTAGAGTGTTGCTGACTGAATTACAGACTCAATCGGTATTCAGGTCTTTTGTGGCCGGTAAAAGTGTAAGAATAGGCTGACACTATCGTTCGCCCGAACCAGGTTACACTTTGTGTCGTCCCGTGTGCTCACTGAATGAGGTATCAAATAAGTGTAACAGATTATCTATAACCTGAACCAACCTGAGTCCAGGTGGGTCAATGTACCGATAACTTTTATAAACTTAAACCTTGGAGAAGTATCATGCAGAAGTCTTTCATTCGTGTCGTTATGACAACCGCGTTTTTAATGTTTTCATCAGTGGCTCTTGTGAGTACACCAGCCGTCGCACAGACAGGAGGTTTCAGCCAGATTCTGGGTGGAGCATCCGACAAAGCACTTGATAAACTGTCACAGCCTGGAGCATTTTTTTCTGACAAAGCAGTGCGTATTTTACTTCCCGGTCCATTGCAGAAAGCCAGTAAATTATTGCGCTTTACAGGCCAGGGAGATGCTGTCAAAGATCTCCAGAAAACCATGAATGATGTAGCCGGCCGCGCGGCCAATGAAGCCAAGCCTATATTCCGCAACGCAATTGATGGAATAAACCTGAGAGACGGAGTGGGCATTGCCAAAAGCAGTAGTGGTGCGACTGACTTTTTGCGTGACAGCAGCGGTGATGTTCTAAGTCAAAAGATCCGTCCATTGGTATTTAAAGCCATGGGTGAGTCCGGAGCATTTAATCAGCTGGACAAACTGAGCAGCAACAAGGTAGTAAGCCAGCTTGGCCTGAATAGCGAAAAAATGACTGACCATGTGACTAAAAAAACCATGGAAGGTATTTTCAAATACATGGCAGCCGAAGAGAGCAAGGTTCGCAAAAACCCGCTCAAAGCGCTGGGTGGTTTATTCGGAAATAAATAAGTACTGATTTTATTTCCGTTACTACCGTATAGCGTTAACTTACGGTGTTTATAGAGTTTTTGCAGCAAGAACGTGTGTCTTTCATTGCCAGTACATTAGCTTACCAGTACATTGGCTTACCAGTAGATCGGCAGTGAAAGGCACAACTCTTTAACTCAACCTGACTCTAATCATTGTTCTTTAAAATCCTCACGCTCCAGAGACTCGAACGCTTCAAAGATCCAGTGTCGAATTGCCAATACCATCGTTGTCCCTTGCCGCTGATTTAGCGGCAGTTTCCGCTCCTCCCGTACCGTGTCATCAAACAATTGCCCAATGGCATGTAAGCGCTCCAGAATTTGCTGCCGCGCGACTTTCGATATGTCTCCGTTTTTTACCAGGCGCAAACTACTCTCACCGGCAAAGTCGGTATTAAAAAACGGACCCTGTACTTCCTTTCTAAAGTAGCGCTCGATCGGCCCGTCTGGTTGCCAGGTGAAATTAGTGGCTATCAATGGCTTCACCCGATTTCCAGGCAACAGCTCTATGAGTTTCATTCGGTCGAGTCGGGCCAGATATCGAATACCCTCGACCTCGGTGAGCTGGTAGCGGTTTAAAATATCTGCAAACGTCCAGTGGTTTACCAGGCAGTAGGCGGTAAGCAGTAGTTTGGGATCTCCAATCAACTCTGATTCCTGATCCAGAGTCAGGCATTGCAACTGCCTTGCAGAGCTGTCGCTGGCCTGCACCAAATCACCCAGATCCATCGACAGAATCTCGCAAATTTTGTCCAGTCGAGCGAGCGTCATATTGCCACTGGAGAACATCTGCTTTACCGCGGATTCAGACAATTCCAGTTGTTGCGCCAGTTCACGGTAGGTGACCCGGTGAATTTTTAGCTGGTTTTTTAGTTCGTGAACCAGTCGAGCTGCTTGTGCCATAGAGTGCAGTATTTCAGTACAATGAGTCAGGTATTTTAGACTTTTTTTGAAAAGGTGGCGAAAAACGCTCCTCAGGCCGACACTACGGCCACATTTACAGATAGGAGCTCACCCAATGAGTTTAATTAAAAGGCTGGTTACAACCGTTCACGGCAGCGTCGACAGAACCCTTGCGAGTATGGAAAACCACGAAGCTGTTGTGGATGCCGCCCTGCGCGACAGTCGCGAAGCGGTGAGTCGCGCTAAAGTTCGGTTGAGCCGGCTGGAGAAAGATGGCAGGCAGCAACGCAACCGAATTACCGAGCTAACCACCGAAGCAGAGCTTTGGAACGAGCGGGCCAGATCAGTGGCAGAGACCGACCGTCCCCGGGCGCTTGCTTGTATCAGGCGTCGCAAGACCTGCGAGCAGGATCTTAAACTGGCTGAAGCGCAGGCTGCAGAACACAGTCGAATCGAGCAACGTGTGCGCGACAGTATTTCTGAATCGACCAATCGCGTTCAGGCCCTGCAAAGTCAGCGTAACCAGATGCGCTCCAGAGAAGCGGCGGCACAGGCTGGCAAGATTGTTCATTCCCTCGATGGACGCCTTGGCAGTGATGTCGAAGCAGCGATTGAACGCTGGGAGGTCACTGTTGGAGAATCCGAGCTGCTAACAGACATATTGTTGCCGGTCGATGTCGATTGCGATGATCTGGCGGCAGAGTTTGTTACCAAAGAAGAGAATCAGCTACTCGAAGATGAGCTGGACGCATTGCTGGTTAATGACGAGGGTGAAAAAAATGAGTAGTCAGATTTCTGTAAACAGCGATTCTCAATTGGCTGATCAATTATCACCGGAGGCAGAAGCGGTGAATACATCTGCTGCAACAAATATAGATGAATGGACAGGTGATACAAAAGCCACTTACACGTATAGCAAAGATAAAAAAACCGAAACTGCAGCTGGCAGTGAGGGTCCGGAAACTCCGCCTAATGCTACGAGTGAAAATTCCGGTTTGTTTGAGATAATACGAAAGTATGCCTCACTATCGGACCTTTTGCGTTTGTCCGGAGCACTGGCTGTTGCCGCTGCCATGGGGCTGTTTCTACTTGAAGGCATCACCGTTGAAAACGACCTGCAGCGGTTTTTAACGATGTTGGGTTTAACGGGTACGCTAACGGCCGCTGGTCTTTTTGTAAGTGCGTTATTAAAAGAGCAAAGCGGCAGTCGTGTGTTTATCAGTCTGGCACTTTTGTCGGTGCCGGTTAATTTTACTGTCATTGGTGCACTGTTGTACTCGGTGGTGCCACTGGATGCACTGGCTTTAAACTATCCGGGGTATGCGCATTGGCAGGTGGGTAGTGTCAGTGATCTGGTACTCGCGCTGGTGGCAGGCCTGGCTGTGTTAGCGCCGGTGATCTGGTTGGGGTTTTCAGTACTGGCTCGATCTGCGCGCAACTGGCTTAGTTTCTCGCTCTGTGCCAGTTGCATTATGTTGGTTGTGCCGGTAAGAGGTGAGTTGTGGTCTGCAGCGATAGCTATTGCTTCCACATTACTGTTATCGCTTGTCTGCAGACGTTTTTCATCAAACTCACTGGCATTAAGAACCACAGAAGGAAGATTTGCTGTCGCGCTATTGTTTGTTTCTCCGGTAATAGTCGCGGCGCGGAGTCTGTTTTTCTACTACGAAAGTGGCGTATTGCTGGTTACCTTAAGTGTCGGTTTTTATATTTGTTTTCGGCAGATATTATCAGGCCGTGACAAGCCGGGCATTTTATCTGCGATGTTAACACTGCTTTCCAGTGCTGCAATACTCAGTGTGTTCGCGTCAACCGGAATATTGCTTTCTAATTTTCTATCCGAAGCCTGGACGATGTTCAGTATCGCTGTTGTCCTGTTATTACTTAGCAGGGATTTGATGCTCTTATCGCCAAATCGGGTGCTGTCTGGTGTTATCGGAGTGCTGTACGCTGCTATTGCAACGTTCGTTCTGGTAGCAACGGCAGTTATCTTACCAGGTATGACTCTGTGGGTATCGCTGGTACTGATCGCAATTGTTGCTTATGGTATTTACTTTAAAGCAAAACTTGCCACACTACTTGGTGGTATCGGGCTGGTGGCGCTTCTATGTTTGAATGCCAGTGAGTTGCTGTGGCATGCGCAGGCACTTTGGAACACCGTCTTAATGACTGGCTGGTGGGGCATTGCTGCAATTGGAGTGCTGGCAATTGTGGCAGGATCAATGATTGATCGTGCCGGTACTATTGTGGCAGTTAAAGAAGGTGGCAGTTAACGCAGAGAGATAAGAAGTGCCTAAGCTGCATAGACGTGTGGCCAGCCGGATGGTTGGCCACTCTCTGATTAAATATGGCGATTAGCAGCGTTTATGTTGTTTCAATAGTTACCGTTTATCGGTAAAGAAACTTTCGACATCAGAATCATCCACTTCGTCTTTTCTTCTATCAACTGATCCGCCAACCAGGCTAACCGGATTAATACTGCTCCATAGTGGTGTTGATGCCATAACACTTGCGAATAGAGCACCTCCGCGCAATGCCCAGGCAAGAACACCTGCCGTAGTACTGATAGATATACCGATTGCAGTATCACCCGCCAGCTCGTAGCGATTTCTTTCAAAAGTGCCGGTATCTTCCAGATCCTGCCCCAGTCGATCAAGCGCTTCTGCAAATAACGTATTGGACACAACAGCATGCGCTCTGCTGCTATCCGTCCTGACTCTATGGTCCAGGCACCTAGCGGGTCTCCGACCCTCTTTCCCTGAAATTGAGAGTGAGGAGCTTATTGAGGCCAAAGTGTCATGACAGATTGAAAAATCTACTGGCAGAGTGCGTCAAAAAAAAATTTGAAGAACCGCAGCAAACAGTGACGAAAAGCGTTAGGGCAAACTTTACCCTGAGCGTACTTTAAATTAGCAATTGTACGTTGTTGCTTTTCATGGTCTACTAGCATACCAGTTTTTGAATAATACGCGGCACACATACAATCTGTGCTAATTTCAAGTGCTTAGGAGGAAAACATCATGTTTAAGAACATCAGTAAACTAGCTGGTACCGTTGCATTAGCCGTAAGTGCAATGTCTTTTAACGCGCAGGCAGCAGACGCCACTCTGCGTGGAGCGAGCCTGTTTGACAACGACCATGCATACAGTAAAACGTTGATTAAGTTCTCCGAGCTGGTCAACGAATACTACGATGGTGATGTTACTTTTGATCTTCGTGGTAATAGTGAGCTCGGTATTGAGCCCGATTACGTCAACTTCCTCACGCAAGGTGTTGCAATAGACTACGCCATAATCGCACCCTCTAACCTCGCACGCTTTGCACCGTCCGTACCGTTGATGGACATGCCTTTTGTATTCAGAGACCTTGATCACTGGAATGCTGTGTTATCCAGTGATGTACTGTCTCCGTTAGAGGATGTTTTGCTCGAGAAAGCAGACCTGCGAGTTGTAGGTTATGCAGGTGGAGGTACGCGCAACCTGATCTCCAACAAAAAGATTTCCAATCTTGAGGAACTAAAGGGCCATAAAATGCGTGTGATGGGTGCGCCGATTCAGGCACGTGTATTTGAAGCGGCAACCGCAGCACCCGCAGCTATAGCTTACTCAGAGGTCTACAATGCCATTCAGACCGGCGTGGTGGACGGCTTGGAAAACGAGGCTGCAAGCCTGCTGCAATACAAGTTTTATGAGGTAGCACCTAATATCACATTGACGCAACATTCAATTACCGTTCGGCCGATAATATTCAGTAACAAGTCGTTCTCTAAGTTACCTGAGGATCTTCAGGCTGCTGTCCTGAAAGCAGGTAAAGAGGCAGGTGACTACGGGCGTGAAATTGAGTCCCGCGAAGATGGTGAAAAGCTTAAGCAAATGGCTGATGCCGGCAATATTGTGGTCCAGGAATTTGCTGACCGAGACAAGCTTCTTGAAATGATAGTCCCGGTACATGACGCTTACGCTTCTGAGCTTGGTGCAGAGGAACTGCTCGAAGCCATTCGCGCAAAGTAAGTCCTGCCAGACCTGTATTAAGACTTCCCGCCGCAACGGTGGGAAGTCTTTAATAAGTTCTCACAAATCTCTGGATCCGATATCCAATGATCATTGAGCGTCTGCTCGAAGGCCTTTGCCAGCTATTGCGTATTCTTGTGGGGCTTCTGATTGCAGTGCTCATCGTGCCTGTTTTTATGCAGGTGCTTGCCCGATATACCGGTATTATCCCGACTTATCTATGGACGGAAGAGCTCGCTAAATTTATTTTCATCTGGATTGTGATGATTGGCTCTATGATAGCCGTATGGGAAGGAACCCACTTTGATGTACGGGTAATCCCGGATGCCAAAAGTCCGTTGGGCACGATGATTCAAAAATGTTTTGTGTTGTTTATGATTTGTGTTTTTGCGGCGTTGTTTGTTCGTTTTGGAATTGACTACGCGAAATTCGGATCAATACAAACCTCGGTGATGATGCAGATTAACCTGCTTTGGATATACGTAACTGTGCCACTGGCAGGGTTTGTCTGGTTTGTATTTGCCGCCTTTCGACTGTGGCAGGCTGTACAGGCTTATCGCCATTCGGTGCCTCAATGATTCTATCTGCGGGTATTGCCTGTTCTATTCTGGTTGGCGTTTTTATAACTCTGGTTATTTTGCGTGTGCCTGTTGCATTTGCACTGGGCATAGCAACCATACCGGTTGTTGCACTCGATTTAAGGTTAACTCCTTTTTTAATTCTTGATCGAATGTTCAACTCATACAATTCATTTATATTACTTGCGGTACCATTCTTCCTGCTGGCTGCCAATCTGATGAATGCCGGTCGAATGACCGATCGTTTGATCGAGTTTGCCCGTGTTTTAACTGGCTGGATGCCTGGCGGACTGGGGCAGGTGAATGTTGCAGTTTCGATGCTGTTTGCTGGTATTTCCGGATCATCTACAGCGGATGCTGCAGGTTGCGGAAAAATTTTAATACCCGCAATGATAGACAAAGGCTACTCACCGCGTTTTGCGGTTGCGATAACTGCTTGTTCTTCAGTAATGGGAGTAATCATACCGCCAAGCATACTAATGGTCGTGTGGGGTGGAGTGATGTCGATTTCTGTCGGTGCACTTTTTCTTGCAGGTGCAATTCCCGGTCTGTTAATAGCACTGGCTTTAATGGGAACAGTTTATTGCTACGCCAAAGTATACAACTACCCAACGGCTGGTAAGCCTTCAAAATCAGAGTTTTTCAGTGCGTTTAAAGGAGCCGGGCTTGCGCTTTTAACACCGGTTTTCGTTATTGGCGGAATTGTTGGCGGGATTGTTACACCGACCGAATCCGCCATTATTGCGGCTTTTTATTCTTTTATTTTAGGCTTCTTTGTTTATCGCACAA
The DNA here is from genome assembly GCA_964388065.1 of uncultured Granulosicoccaceae bacterium. GTDB lineage: Bacteria > Pseudomonadota > Gammaproteobacteria > Granulosicoccales > Granulosicoccaceae. Next base: position 12,204 of record CAYLZS010000295.1, on the reverse strand, counting down.
TCGCAGCCAGAGACGTTGTTGGAATATTGTATGAAACCGGTCGCTTTTCATCTATATCGCTATTTGCCATAGGTACTGCTTCTGCGTTTGGCTGGATGCTTTCGTTTTACAATGTGCCTCGATTAATTGTTAGTACATTAACAGCACTGGAGTTTGGTACCTTCGGTACTTCACTGGTGATAGCGGCCTTGTTTTTGTTGTTCGGTCTGTTTATCGATGCCATACCGGCAATTATTATTTTGGGCACTGTATTGTTACCGGTGGCACTTGCCGCAGACATTCATCCTGTAGCGTTTGCGATTATTGGCATAATTTCACTGGCTTTTGGGCTGGTGACACCACCGTATGGGCTTTGTCTGCTGATTTCCTCTTCTATTGCAGGGCTTAACGTAGTGCAGGTAATGCGCGATGTGGTGATCGTGCTGATACCGATGTTATTGATCCTGTTATTGATTATTCTCTTACCGGATATAGCACTGTGGCTGCCAAAGTCACTGATGCCGGCTACATTTAAATGATGAAATACCAGTTGAGAACAATACCCGTTAGTTATTCTGGTATTTTTCATCAGTAAAAAGCACATCAGGTGTCCTGTGCGTTTTTCTATTGAGTGCTATCAAATTTAAATGACTTCTGCGTCTGGCCGTCTGACACCTACCAACGAAGAAATATTCAATTTATCGTGGCCTATGGCTATGCGTGCGGTTATGATGTTTTCACTTGTCATAATTGATCTCTATCTGGTGTCCGCTCTGGGTGAAGATGCGGTCGCGACGGTTGGTATAGCCAGTGTGATTTCAGGCATGCTGATGGGAATCACTTTCGCGTTTGCCAACGCTATGCAAATAAAAGTAGCCCAGGCTTTTGGCACCGAAGATCCGCTGAAACTAAAAACGGCCTTTTATTGCGGCTTGATAATCAATATATTCCTGGCTATAGCAGGAATCATATTGATATTGGCCTTTGGTCGACCAGTCCTCAACCTAATGGCCCATACACCGCAAATTGCTGCAGATGCGTCTGAGTATTTGTTAATTTTCCTGTTGGTGATTTTTGCAGAAGCTGTAAGCAGCGTATTCACCAGTCACTTTAATGGTTGTGGGCAAACTAAACTTTCGCTCTATAGTTTTTTGATTTCCGCACCTGTGAATATTGGTGTGAGCATTGTATTGATCTTCGGTCACTATGGCTTTCCTGAGATGGGGATTGTCGGTGCAGCCTGGGGTACGTTTGTCGGTGCAGCCATGCGACTGGTCTATCTCGGTGTGATGATTTATCGGTCACACGGGTTGTTTTTCAATATAACAGGGTGGCTCGATGGAAATTTGCGAGTGGCAACAGGAAGGCAATTCAGCTTTTCATGGCCGATCGCAGCAACCTTCATCAGTATGACTTTTGCTAATCAGATTGCTGTAGCAATTTACGCCAATTTAGACGTTTATCAATTTGCAGCTATAACACTGATCATGCCCTGGGTACGTATTGCCGGCCAATTGAGTTACACGTGGACTCAGGCAACAGGAATATTTGTAGCGCAACTACTTGGCAAGTCTTTGTCGCCACCAGTACTTGACGAATTCCTGAGCCGTGCCTGGCGCGGAGCATTTATCGCCGCCGGCGTTGTGGCGTTCGCTTATGGAGTTATTATATTTGCCACCCGCTTTATTTATTCGGATTTAACAGAGCAGACGCTTGCCGCGTTGCTTAGCTTTCTACCTGTTCTGTTACTGGTGCCTTTCCCGCGTGTGTCCAACGCAATTTGCGGTAATGTACTTCGCGCTTCTGGTGACAGCAAATCGTCGATGAACATTCATTTGGCAGCAAACTGGCTCTTCATGATACCGTTAACGGCATTTTTCGTTTTTTATCTTGAGCTGTCAGTGGCCTGGGTTTTTGCTATTACTCTAATGGAGGAGCTGGTGAAGTTCCCTTTTTTCCACCGTAGAATCTGGGCAGGGGAATGGCATAGCTTAAAAGCGTAGTGATATGGCGTTGGTTATCCTAAGCTCAGTGTGAAACAGCAGGCTGTTGCGATTTACCAAATCGGTATCAATCCAATGCACTATAATGCTGTTTTGCCCGATTGCCTTTTGGAGCAGTTTGGGTTTTGGAGAAAAGTATTATTCAACCTGTTAAAAATCTGTTCGTATTGGGCGGTTTCTTACTGTGTTGTATTAGCGCGCTTATCATTAATACCGTACTTACCCAGACCGTATTTTCCCAGGAGAATCCCGTCTGCCCGGAGGGTAATGGCACAACTTCGTATCCTGCGTTTGCGGAGGTTGGTAAAGCCCCTGCTGTTGGTATCTGGAAGAAGCTTGCTCAAATACCGTCAGAGTGTCATATATCAGCAGATAGTCCGGTACTGCTGTCGGTTGCTATTGCCGGGACGTTCTCGTATCAGGGTAGTGTGGAGGATATAGCAGGTCGGTTAGGTGCGGTGTCGCAAACTCAGGGACTCAAATACTGGTCTGCCTCTGATAATAAATGGCGAGAGCTGGTTGAAGAAGCCACTGCACTTAAATCTGCAAATAAAAAATCCATCAGAGCCGACTTCACTGCAAACGAGTTGCTCAGCGGACAGACGCTGTACTTCGCTCAGAATGATACCCGTTCATGGGGCCTGAATGTCTTCAGTATGAATAAAATCACATCTTCAGCAGATCATTTAACGGTGGTTAGTCAAAACACAAAACCTGTCCGTATTGGGCTGCTCAAACTGTTTGACAAAGGCGATCTTCAGTCAGTGGTATTCCTCAGAAGAGCTAATAACACCAGTTGGCAGTATTACAGTTTAGCGGTGATCCAGGATAGTGCGTTGCCTGCTCCTGAAAAATCTCTGGTCAATCGACAAGCGGCACTGTTTCGATATCTGAGTGGTCAGCAGCAGGATAAAGAACCTCCATTAGCACCTTAGTCTTTGAAAAGATGCAAGCCGGTACCATTTCGGTCGTGACTTAAACCATCCAATCAAATAAGACTGTTAAGCAATTTTTGCCCTTGTGTAGTGGTTCAGGGAAAAAACGCTGGCTGTTTATATATTATTGGTAAGTATTATAGTGTTACTCAATGAGTGCAATTGATCTTCGAGGCGCACTAAACGCAGGTAACAGAACTAAGAGTATCAACCGTAGCTGATGAAGACAGGCCGTTAACTTCAATTTGTAGTTGGAGAACACTCTTGAACTGATCTGTTCAGTCACGCGTAGAAAGCAGGTTGAGGCAGGACTTTTTGCGATTATCATGTTAACTTGGACTTTACAAATCTCCGTTACCTGAATTGATATGGAACATTTAAGAGCAAAGCGAATGAATCTGCTCCGCGCTGGTTTGGTCCTGACTGTACTGGCAGGTTATGACAGTTTTGCCAGTTTGGTTATAGCAGCTGATCTATCTACCCGATCCCCCGCAAAATTAAGAAAGGTTCAAACCTAATAACGGCTGGTGCAGGAAATGAAACAACAGGCAGGCGGGCCATTCCCCCGTTTGGGGTGGTTTTGCAAGTAGGGCGGTGTTTTCCCTCCGAAAGCCTATGCCTGTGTTGAACACGGAGGTGGCAGGCAACACGGTCAGTGGAGTGCTGATACCAATAAACTACGTGACGCCGGTTATTTTGTCGGCAATGTGCTTGCGGCAGCTGATGCTGAGAGTGTCGCTAAAGAGTATTCACCAGTAGGTGTATTACAGGCGGTTCTGGTTGAAAAATTCCTTATCGACACAGATGACGGCTGGATTTTACGCAAAGCCCGCTTTTACCGTGGTGCATTTCAAGGTGAAGACGAACGCCGGGTAGCGGCTGAAATAATCGACCACCTTACTGACACCGGAAGCCCGGTTGCCGAACATTATCTGCTAATCCTGGAAGCCTCCAAGCACTTGCCGAGCGACAATAATGATCAGCAGTTGCAGACAAGTATCCGTAACTCGGCATCAAGTATCAATAAAGCATATCCCGAGTTTACCAATTTGCGCAACAAGATCCATGGCAAGCTCGACTCTACAGATGCATCGCGGGTACGAGATTTTGCAGCAAACAATCAACAGACTGACCAATACAATAATATGCTGGAGCTTGCTGACAGTATTGACAGACTGTTTAGCGTTGATGGAGCAGCAGACGTTGTTAATCCACTTGCAGAAGGAGGCAACGCTGAAGTCGCTCAGCATGCCAGAACATTCCTTGAGTCCGGCAATGAGTATCAGCGCTTCCAGCTTCTCGGGCAAATGGCGGCGTCGCTGCGTAATTTAATTGAACTGGAAGCCACTGACCGATCTGCCCGATTCAACACAGTGGCAAAGCTTGAGCAGGCGCAATTTGCGATCGGCAGTGTGCTGGTGCAGCAAGGGCTCGATACATTGAGTCGCACTCAGCTCATGGAGTTATTGCTGGGTTCACAAAATATGTTGTATGCAACCGGTTTGTTGACTGACCCGGAGCGACTGCAGGCAAACGACACCATTCAGCAAGCCATAACGACTGATAGCAAACTGGCCGATTACCAGAGTACATTGAGTCGGTTAAGTCGAGTGCCGACATGGTCTGAACGTCGGGTGCAGTTTTTTTTCGAAGAGCAGGTTAAGCGCTTTGCAGACATCGAGCCACTGGCCGTAGAGTTTGTACCAGACAGACTGCGTGGTTCACCGTTGTTTTTCTATTCTGCTGTGCTCAAAGTGTTAACAGCGGATGCAGCCAGACTGGGTGGTGTCCAACATCAGTATTTTGGTCGCCAGATAACCGATGGCTTGCGCCCGTTAAACCCGGGGATTGCGCGCGGTGTTATCCATACACCAGAGTCACTTGAAGCGCTTGAGTTGCCACCGGAAGACGTAATTCTGGTAGTGCCGGAAACACTGGCTGACCTTCCTCCGGTCAGTGGTCTGCTAACCGCCTTTGAAGGCAATCAGCTCTCTCATGTACAGCTGCTGGCTCGTAACCTGGGTGTGCCCAACGTTGTTGTCAGTCGGGAGTTATTGGCAAGTCTTAATGAACAGCAGGGAAAGTATGTTGAACTGCTGGCCAGTAAGGGTGGGGTAGTATCGATTGCTTTAGCCGAGCCTGAACCTGCAAACCCTGCAGCCTCTGTTGATCAAACGGACGTCGATGTACTTATTAAAGTCGATGAAAACAAACTGGACCTATCACAGACCCTCGCTTTAACCACACGGGAGCTGAGTACCGATTCATCCGGTGTTACCGTCGGGCCCAAAGCTGCCAAAGTAGCAGAACTGGGTAAATTATTTCCGCAGCAAACATCTCCCGGGCTGGCGATTCCGTTTGGTACTTTTCGAAAAATGCTAAATGACAATCAGCATGCCAGTGGTCAGACAATGTTTTCGTGGATAAAAAATAGCTATCAGCAGCTTGCAAGCCTTAGTGGTACTGAACAGGCAAATTTTCGAGAGTCGTTTTTATCTGAACTTCGCAACTGGTTTTTAACCGTAGAACTGGATGCCGGGTTTATTGCAGACTTAACCAACAAAATGGCTTCGGAATTTGGTCCTGATGGTACCTACGGTGTGTTCGTACGCAGTGATACCAACGTAGAAGATCTGCCAGGCTTTACCGGTGCCGGACTCAATCTGACTGTTCCACATGTAGTGGGTGTCGATAAAATCATTGCCGCCGTCCGTCGAGTGTGGGCATCGCCGTTCACAGAGCGTGCCTTTGGCTGGCGACAGGCACGCATGGACAAACCCGAACATGTGTATACCGCCATCCTGTTACATAAAAGTGTTGCTGCAGAAAAATCCGGGGTATTTGTTACAACTGATGTTTTCGATGGTAAAGATAACAAAATATCCGTGGTATTAAACGAGGGTGTTGCCGGTGGTGTGGATGGTCTGTCTGCCGAAAGCCTGCGTATAGACAGAAGTACCGCTGCAGTTGAACGGATGGCAAGCGCCACCGCACCCTATAAGAGAGTACTGCTCGATCAGGGTGGGTCTGCCAGTGTACCAACCAGTGGTAGCGCAACATTATTGACCGCAGACAATGTACGTGCGCTGCTTGACTTCAGCTCCAACGTCGGCAGCTGGTTCAGTGATGAGCCGAATGCAATTGCCGATGTCGAGTTTGCTTTTTATCAAAATAAATTTGTGCCTCTGCAGATACGACCGCTGGTAGATCCACCTTCCGGCAAGCTTGAAGTGCGTTTGCAACAGATGGATGAAGCGTTGCTAAAAAACGCCGCGACAGTCGTTGATCTGTCCCGGCCGCCTCTTACCCAAACAAACTAGATCGATAAACCAAACAGGGAGTGCAATAAAATGAATAGACCGCGTTATTCACCACCGAGCTGTACTCTTTTGCGCAAGCTTGTTACCGGTTTTCTGTTAATGTTTCTTACCAGCCTTGGCTACGGTTACCCAATAGATGCCTATGAAGAAACCGGCATTCGGCGTCTCGACTATTACCGCGCGGCACAGACCGGTGAAATAGAGGGAAAGAAGTTATTTGAAGGTGCCATGCTGAAAAGCGCCGATGTCATACCACGACTTACCGGACAGTCAAGTGAGCTGCCACCGGTAAATACCGACATCAGCAGACAACTTGCACGGCTGATTCCGTCAGAGCCAGAGCGCTATAGCATAGCGGTACTGGATCTCAGTGATCAGGCTAACCCAATATACGCCGAACATAACGGTGGTTACCGAGACAATGTCGGAAGTGTCGGGAAGGTACTTGTTGCACTGGCGCTGCTTACAAAGCTCAGAGACATATATCCCGATGATATAGATCGTCGTAAAGAAGTGCTGCGTACTACTCAGGTAGTTGCTGACGAATTCAGTGTTAAGGATCATCACAAAGTGCGCTTGTGGGATGTCGCTGCACAAAAGCTTGAACAACGCTCCCTGAAAATTGGTGACAGTGGCAATTTGTATGAGTATCTGGACTGGGCAATATCACCGAGTTCCAATGCGGCTGCGGCGATGATACAGCGTGAGCTACTGCTGCTCAGCCACTTTGGTACTGAATATCCGGTCAGCCAGCAAAGGAGTGATGACTTTCTTAACAACACCAAAAAAGCCGAGCTCGGTAAAATATTCAGAGAGGCGATGGACGCGCCACTGATTGAACTTGGAATTGACACAGAAAAATTGCGTCAGGGAAGTCTTTTCACTCGTACCGGTAAGGCTCGCGTGCCGGGCACCAGCAGTTACGGTAACCCCAGACAACTCATCAAACTACTATATAAAATGGAAACGGGCGAACTGATCGATCCGTTTACCAGCACCGAAATGAAGCGGTTGCTATACCTTACCGAGCGGCGCATTCGCTATGCATCACACCCTAATCTGCATCCCTATGCGGTTTATTTTAAAACCGGATCACTCTATAGCTGCAAACCCGAAGACGGCTTTACCTGTGGTAAATATATGGGTAACAGACGCAATATACTGGCATCGCTGGCAATCGTTGAAGCGCCAGCGGAAAATCCCGAATATCATTACCTGGTGGTCGTACAGTCGAATGTATTACGCGTCAATTCCGCAGTGGCGCATCAGACGCTGGCGGCGCGCATTCATAAATTGATTGTGGCGCAACACGCTAATTAATCGGCTAACTAATACGCCAGGCAATAACATTGGCGACCAGCCTTAGTCAGGCTGATGCTGGTCGATGACCTTGTCGAGTTTGACGATAATTTGTTTCAGCAGGGAGCTGCCATTGGTGGCCTGAGCAAGGCTAACAGCAATGTATTTCCGACCGTCATTCCGTTCTATTAGCGCGCTGTCGGAGTGGTAGTCACGCCAGGTGCCTGACTTGCGATATATTTTTGCCGCAGGGCGATGGGTCTCCATGCCTTTTACAAATTTATGGTTAATTGAAGAGTCGGCAAGAATATTTTTTATCTCCTCGCGGTATTTGGGGTGCACCAGCTCGCCACGTTCCAGCATGTAGTAAAAGCGAGCCACCTGTATACCACTGGCTCCGTGACTCAGATTCGATAGCGGGTCGCGCTTCCAGAGATTCTGCTTTGCGTAGGCTTTACCTACCCAAAGACCACCACCGGTTTTTTCATCGTATAGTCGATAGCGATCAGAGCGTAATATTTCTGCAATGCGTGGTGGACCTACAAGTTTATATAATTTTGTAGCGTCTCTGTTTGAGGAATTTCGAATCATTTTATCCAGAGATTGTCGGACAGAATCGTTCAGCTCCAGATTCCCCTGATGGACCTCTTCATAGACGGCCAGCAGTATCGCGAGTTTGGGAAGGCTTGCCGCGTAGTAGGAGTTAGCGCCGTTTACATTAGCCATTGCCGGCTGATCAATATCAGTAATATCAACCAGCGTTACGGACAATTTGTTTTTCGCAAGAATTTTTTCGAGATTTAATTCTTCCAGACTTTTATCGAGTAACTCCTGCAAATCAGCATCACGAGCCACTGGGAACGCATCAATCTGTTTTGTCGCTGCTAAAGCACTGTTGAAAAATATTGTACTGATAAAGAACAAAGAGAGCAGTGCAGACACAGTCAGTTGCGACAGATAGAGAATTGGTTCGACAGATTGAAGTGGAAACCGTTTTTTTAGCCACCGACAACCAGGCGTGCTGTTAGTTTGAATCATTGCAAACCTTTGACATTAAATGCTTAAAAAGAATGTGGCTCAACGAAACTACAGTTCAAAGGCCTGATTCATTCTGGCAAGACTGTAGTGCAGTCTTACCTCTGGAGTAGCACGCAAAATAGACAACCATTTTTGCTTCAAGTTCGGCGAATTGTGCAGTGTGTTTGTCTCTGGTGAGCAAGATAGCGCGGCCGGTGAGCATAACCCATAGTGAACATAACTTAGGCCATGCCAGGATCGGCGGGCAGCTTACTCGGTGTTCAGTTTTCGCGGATACACCATTGAGGCGATCTTTAAACCTGTTATTGTGTACCGAATATTAAACAGAAAACATCGATTCGAGATCGTGTGTTGAATAGGCCTTGAAGGCAAGCATGGTATCAGTAGTCTCGATACCGTCAATTTCTACAAAACGATTCGTCACCAGATCTGCCAGCTCGTCGTTAGACGCCACTCGTACAATTGCCACCAGGTCATAGTTGCCGCTGACAGAGTAGACTTCTGAGATACCTTTAATGTCGGTAAGTTTCTGCGCGACATCGTTAACTTTCAGCCTGTCTGTCGTTAAAAGAATGAACGATGTAACCATTTCAAAGCTCCTGAGAATATTCTGTGACTATAACACTCCGGTTTTGGATGGTGTGCTGAAAAAATGCAGCGACCGGATTTATGTGAGAAGGTTGATAAATCGCGAATGGCATGTTGACAGACAAGATCAGAACAGCGCAGTGCTTCCGGTGTATCGCCTGTACGCGCATTACAATGTGCTTACCGGGAACAGGTCCTGACTCTCCTCAGTGACTCCCTGGAAGTCTGGCAGGGAATTTTAGTGCCAGATATTCCACGCTCCAATCGTCAGAACAGGAGGATAAACACAGGATTAACACGATCTGTGTCGCAGCTCCCTCTTGATATCCCTCCTGATCTGGTGGCTTCTGTCGGGGTCCGTGCCACCAAACCTTCCGCATAGCTCAATCGGGGTTCCCGTGTCGTTTTCTTTTACTTGGAATGTGAATGAGCGCAAAATAGACGAGCGGGTAATTGAGATACTCCTGCCAATGCCAAAAGTACTCGTTGAGAATAAAAACAGTTAATGGAAAAAAGTCTTTTTAAATTTATCTGGAAGTATTCCAAGAGAGATCAGATTATTCTGTTGCTGCTCACTCTGTTAACTTTTCCGATTTTATACATCTCACTGGAGCTGCCTAAACGCATTATCAATGATGCCATTGACAGCACCAGCGAAACTGTCGATGTTTTGGGCTTCACTCTCAGTCAGGTCCATTTTCTGTGGTTTCTGTGTGTCTGCTTTTTTTTCATTGTGGTGTTAACCGGCGTATTCAAAATGCGTCTGAACACCATGAAAGGTGTGTTATCTGAACGGTTGTTGCGACGATTCCGGTTTCAGATGCTAACCCGTATTCATCGATTCCCCCGACCGTACTTTCGCCGCACAAGCCAGGGGGAGCTGGTTTCGATGGTGACTTCAGAAGCAGAACCTATGGGTTCTCTTATGGGAGAGATGGTGGCTCAGCCCGTATTGCTGACGGGTCAAATGTTCACCATTCTGGTTTTTCTATTCGCCCAGAGTTTCTGGTTCGGGCTGGCTTCTATTGCTGTGATACCACTACAGGCGTGGATCATCCCGAAACTGCAGCACAAAATTAATTTGCTGAATAAAGATCGAACACATGAAATTCGCAAACTTGCAGGTGATATTGGTGAGACTGCGGCTGGGGTGAGTGACATCCGTATTAACGGTGGATTGCGCTACCGACTTGCTCTGCTTTCCAGTCGCCTCGGAACACTGTACGACATTCGTTTCGAGATATTCCAGAAAAAGTTTTTTATGAAGTTTTTAAATAACTTCCTTAATCAATTGACGCCATTATTTTTCTACTCCGTCGGTGGTTACCTGGTCATTAAAGGGCAAATTACAGTCGGTGCGCTGGTGGCTGCACTGGCGGCTTATAAAGATCTGTCGTCGCCCTGGAAAGAGTTGTTAGCTTATTATAATACAACCCAGGATATGGCGTTGCGCTGGGACGTAATTACCGAGCGCTTCGAACCAAAAACATTGGTTGATGACAGATTGTTCGAAGGTTCACCTGATGAAGACATCCGTTTGAAAGGTGATATCAAAATTGCCAATGTAACTGTACGTGATGAGCGTGGCCAGATCGTTCTGGAGAATATCAATCTGTCCATTCCCGAAGGTGCACGTGTTGGTATCAAAACCAATAACGAAACAGCGGCCCGTGCATTTGCAGATCTGCTCACCCGTGAAGTTATTCCGCAATATGGCTCAATCACAATCGCCGGACACAATATAAATACACTGCACCAGGAGACACTGGCTAACTGCATTGGATACGCTCATTCTGATCCGAATATTCTGAGCGGCACGATGGGTGAAAATTTGCTGCTGCCCTTCAAGCATGAGCCTGTTCTGGCCGACGAGTTACCTTCACACATTAAAAACTATCGCAGAAAGGCGGAGCAATCGGGGAACAGCACAGATCCTTTCGACGCGGACTGGATAGACCCCGGAGTTGCCGGCCTTGAATCGTCAGAGGAAATCAGGGAATGGTGGTTCCAGTTAGTTGAGGCGATGGGTATTGCTGAGTTCATGGTGCGTCGCGCCCTAAGATCAACACATGAAGCCAGCTCTTCACCAGTGCTGGCAGACGCCATTGTGAAAGTGCGTCCGGAAATCAAAAAGCGCTTGGAAGAGGCAGGCCTGCTGGACGTCATTGAGATTTATCACCCGGATAAATTCAACTCGGTATCCCTTCTTGCCAGCAATCTTTTATATGCACTGCCTGCACGACCACTGACCCAGCAGACCTTGTCAGAGATAAAAAACTTTGTACCTATCCTGCGTGCAGAGGGAATTGAAGATGAGTTAGCAGAGTTATCCACCTCCTTAGTGGAAGGACTGATCACCACGTTTGGTGATGACGGCACAGATCATCCGTTATTTCAGCGATTAAACATGCCAAAAGAACTCTATAAACGCCTAAGTTCAATTGCCATTAAACGTCGTGATATCAGTGATGATGAACTTCCGCTAGCGGATTATGCGCTGTTGCTTACCGTACCTTTTGCGTTCTCGGCAGAGCAAATCGGGCCGGCATTCACTGACAGCTTCAAGGAACGAGTACTGACTATCCGGAAAAAAAGCGCAGACCATATGGTTGAGTCACTTAACGGATTGTTTGAGCCTATCGATCCGCAGCGCTACTACTCAGTGATGACATTACTCGGCAACGCGATATTTGGAAGAATCTCGAACATGGCAGGAGCGCGCAGAAAGCACATTGAAGATGTCGTGCTTGAGGTTCTTCAGGAACATGGACTGTGGCGACTCGCCGCCCAGTCTGTTTACGATCTCGAGACAACTCCCGGTGGCGATAATCTGCCCGCGGTTTTCAGAGAGCGTTTAGCTTTTAGCAGAGCTGGAATCAAAAAGCCGGATATTTTAATTCTGAGTAACGCTCTTGCCAGCCACGATGTCAAAGCCCGTGCTAAAACAAGAAAACGCGTAAGCGAATTGTTACCGGGTACCACCAAAATAATTATCGAAAAAGAGTTTCCAAACCCTGACTCCTACGATTTTGTAGTTGAAAT
>CAYLZS010000294.1:0-6185 GCA_964388065.1 uncultured Granulosicoccaceae bacterium | reverse complement strand
AAATGAAATAGGAGAAACAGAAAGATAAATTAAAAATTAACTACGCTCAGTCATCTGCTGTACTGCAAGTCAACGAGAAACCGACATACGCGTCAGCGTATAAGGCACCAGCATAAAATGCTTAGATATAAATGTTGCATTTTTGCTTTTGCTTTTGCTTTTGCTTTTGCTTTTGCTTTTGAAGTTAAAGCCTTTATTCAGTTTTCAAAAGTATTTCAGCGAGAGGTCAAAGCGCCATGGATGGCGCGTGAGCGCAGCGCACAGGGACGTGCGATTCTGCGCGACCCCTCGATGAGATACTTTTGAAAATTGCGCAGCAACCCGCAGGGCTGAGTAGTAGGCGCACGGCACTTTTGGTTACTTTTGCTGCTGTTGGCAAAAGTGACTCGTAGCGCCAGGGACTGGCAACGAAACACGGCATGGATGCCAAGCCAGCACGACAAGCAAGAGCAACAAGCAAGAGCAAAACAAAGAAAGAAGAAAAAAAATGACCCATCAACACCTCTGGCTAAGCCTATACCTCCCAAACCTGCAACTGGAATCAATAAACCCAAACCAGTCCACCCCAATAGCCATAACAAAAAAAATAAAAAACCAGCAACAAATAATAAGCTGCACAACAGGTGCAACAGCATCCGGCATTACCAGCTTAATGACCCTAAACAGCGCCTATGCACTCTGCCCTGCACTCACCGCCATTGAATACAATGAAGACCATCAGAAAAAACTACTACATCAGATTGGAGAATGGGCTATGCAGTTCTCGTCGATTGTTAGCCTGCATCCTCCTGATCATCTTCTTATAGAAATAGCTGGCAGCAAACGTTTATTCGAAGGTTATGAAATACTCGTAAGCCTGATTGAGCAGGAACTGACAAAACTCGGTTTCAGTGCACAGCCGGGCATTGCACCAACACCACTGGCGGCCAATCTGCTTGCAACAGCCAATAGTCGTGTCGGTATTACCCAACTGCAAAGACTACCCAGCGGCTTAAAGGGTTTATCCATAGATCTGCTTGATCTCAACATACAAATCACTGAAAGCCTGCATAAGTCCGGCATTCATAATATTGGCGAACTGCTAAACATTTCACCCGCTTCACTAACCCGACGCTTCGGTCCCGCCTGTGTGAAGTATCTCGATTGTCTGCTCGGCAAGCACCCGTATCCTGTTAAACCAATACGCTGCAGCGAGTTCTTTGAACGCTCACTCGATCTACCCGTTGAAGTGGATGACACCAATGCCCTGCAATTCGCGACGCAACGCATGGCAAATGAGCTGAGTGCGTTTCTTATTGCACGTGACTGTGGTGTTAATGGCTATTCATTCACATTACGCCATGAACGATACCCGGATACACACCTGCAACTACGGTTCCTGCAGGCAACCAGTCAGCCTAAACATCTTCATCAGGTACTTTCCGAAAGATTGTCACAGACAGAATTAGCAGCACCTGTCAGCGGACTCCATATACTGGCAGATGCGTTCAGCTCTATAGAGCGGGATGCCTCTGATTTTTTCCAAAAAAGTCAGCGACAACAAAACAGCCTGGGCGAGATTGTCGATAAACTCTGCGGTCGTCTGGGCCAGGATGCACTACACACACTTTTAACTGTTGAAGACCATCGTCCGGAAAAAGCATGGAGAAGGTCGTTCCCAAATTGTGCTGAAGACTACGCATCGCACTGGCCACATCGACCCGTCTGGATACTCGATACACCAAAAGTCACAACCAGAACGCTACACCGAATCAGTGATATAGAAAGAATTGAGACCGGCTGGTGGGACGATACCGATGTACGTCGCGACTACTATATCGCCGATGATAACCATGGCGCACGTTACTGGGTTTTTAAACTACGTGACGGATCAGGTGAACTCTATATACACGGATTATTTGCATGACAAACTTACCGTCTTAATTTATTCGCTTACATAAAAGCAATATCGAACGTCGTCACAAAACCACTCACAAGTTAGACACAGCTATCACTATTGCCAGTCTTTCGGCTCAACTACAACGCCAGTTAACTGTCGTATCGGTTAAATAAACACTTCTCCCACACAGTTCCATTCAAGAAATTGACACTACCTTCCGATACCCTTCTGACGGTAAAAAGTATTGAACGGAAATTACCCACAGCTTTAAGCACGGGTGGAGAAGCAAATGACACTGACTACAACAATAAAAAAAGGTGCTCTGCTGGTAGCAGTAGGTACCGTCCTTACTGCTTGCGATGCAACGCAAATCGTTGGCGGCCCGCTGGATATTGGTGCGGCTCAGGCTAATAATCTGCTTAACCACGGCGGATTCGAACGTGGCTTTGGTGAATGGCAGGCATGCAGCGATCCATCGCTTTTATCTATCGAGACCAACGATACAGACACTGAAAGCACGGCAATTCTGGGTGCAGGTGGCTGCATTTATCAAACACAACCAGCGGTGGTTAATGACAACATGGTTGTTAACTGCAGCGCTCGCAAAGAATCAACTGCCTGGGCCAGTTTGACATTCGGCTATCTCGATGAAAATTTCCAGCCACTGAAGACAGTAGAAGCACAGATCCCGGATACCAGTTTCACTAATGTCAGTGCAAGTGTACGAGCACCTCTTAATACCTCGTATGTTGAAGTTCTGATCTATGCCGAAGATGGTGCAGAAATAGACGATTGCGAATTGATAAACACACAACAGGGTCAGCCAAACGAACTTCTGATCAACAGCTATTTCGAAGAAGACCTGCTCGGCTGGCAGTCCTGCGAGAAAGGGTCAGTTACAGCTGAAGGTGGAGTGGCCACCGTAATCGATAGCTGCATAACCCAGAAATTCACAGCAACTCCGGAAAATCAGCTTCAGCTTACCTGTGATGCAACAAAAATCGGTGACAGGCACGCTGCTGTGGCATTGGGATTCCTTGATAGCGACACTCAGGCTATTGAAATGACAGAGACTCCAATCAGCACAGAAGAAGGCCTCTTCCCGTCAGTCGCCCTGTCTGCATCGGAAGGAACACGCTTTGCGCAAGTTATGGTGTACACCGAAGGCGAAGTAAACCTGAACAGTTGCTCACTGCAGTTGTCGTCAGCTGAATAACAGACACGCTATCTGCACCATCGCGCCCTGGTAAATCTGACACCAGGGTTTTATTTGAACGGTGGTTCGTGTTGTTAAAGATCGAACAAAAAACCTGACAAACGCAGAGCAATAGTGCCTGCGTCCTGCACAATAAGGTTTACAACAGCAATCACAGCCAGCAAACTCAGGACGAGCGTGCCGTTTCCTGTTTTGCAATCACCGACTCACGGTAGGCAATATAACTGGTCGACAGTACCAGTATCGCACCACCGGCCACCACGAAGTTATCAATCGCGTCGCCAAACAATACTACTCCCAAAAGCGTCGCCCAAACTAATTGCAGAAAAGACACTGGCTGAAGCGCTGCAATAGGTGCACATCTAAACGCGTGGGTGAGAGTAAAGTGACCAAGAGTTGCAAACCCGGCTGTCATAAACAACAGGGCGTACTCACGAATCGATACCGGTGACCAGTTAAAAGCAGCTGGTACAAAGAGCGTAATCGTACACACCAACGACAACACTGCCACAATAACCGTGTTGCTATCAGTAGCCGTGAATTTTTTAGTCAAAATGAATGACAGCGCGAATAGCGGCGTAGTGGCAAGTTGTGCTAACTGCCCAATCGACAACACCTGAAACCCGGGTCGCAGAATAACCAACACACCGATAAAGCCAATGATTACAGCGATTATTCTGCGCGCCTGCAACCGCTCACCTAAAAACACTGCAGCCGCTAGGGTCACCACCACCGGTGTCAGGTAACCGAGTGCTGTAACTTCTGCCATCGGTATTCTCGCCATGGCAAAGAACCACAATATCACTGCCAGTCCATGAGCTACCCCGCGTACTATCATCATGCCGGGGGCATTCACGCGAAGCTCACTGCGCGCTAGACGTAAAAATATCGGAGCGAGCATTAGCGTACCAAACAGATACCGGATAAAAGCTGCCTGAGGTGCCGATAAGTCAGTGCCAACCCAACGCACGAGTATTGCCACACACACAAAACACAAACCAGAGGCGACAGTCAGCAACATACCCATTGTTATATCGGTAATACCGGGACTGCTAGTTTTCAACGGCAGATCCAGACGGGAAACAAGGGCAGAAAAACACAGATAAATCCGTTTGCGGGCAGCGAGATCGCTGATGCTACAGCATAATTATGAACTGCATCTCAGTGGTGCCGGGAAAACAATTTGTACAATTCTAATTGTCATGACATAATAAATCCTCAAACAGAATATTACAGCCAGTGACAGTCTCTGTTGGAAATGAACTTAGTAGGTGGTCTGACAACTAAGAGACCCACATGTTATGAACTTGTTACACGAAGTTACTGAAAACGTACAAAATTACCCTCTTTTGATGACGAGCTCTTCATGATTAGCAAAGCGACATCTAAAACGGGAATTTTGGCTGGTTGCATGAGTATCAAATTTGTCAGACCGAGTAAGATCGCACGCACACCCCTAACCGCTCAACTACAGGACTAACCAAATGCTCAGATTAATCACTGCCGCCACCGCGCTGACGATACTCGTCGCCTGCGATAGTGAAGGCATCGACCGCGTTGCATTTCCAACAACTGCACCGTCTACCGGTTCAGCAGCTCTCGATGACGACTCCGGTACCGTGGCGTCTGATTCGTCAACTGATGCAGCATCAACCACAACCACTGATGTTGCAAACGATAGCGCTGGAACTACCGCAACCGAGACTTCTGATACAGGCACCCTTGCTACCAGAAGCTCAGACGACAGTGGCCAGACTATTACCATCAGCGATGATGCTGGCAGCTCTACTTCTGATGGTGGTCAGTCCACTGTCGATGCAAGTGCTGATCAGATAAGTGATGATGCCGCAAGCGCAACCTCTGACGGCGGCCTGGTAAGCGACGACGCTGGCAGCAGCACTTCTGACGGTGGTACAACTTCTGACGCTGGCACAGCAGACACCAGCAATGACTCAGCCGGAGAAACTGCGGCAGTTATCTCTTCACCAGGCGTTCGCGACACAAACGCAGGAGACTTTTCGTCTGAAGCTACCGGTGGTGACGTTATTAGAGTTTCATCGCTTGTCTCTAACACGTCGGCCGAAGTTTGCACGACAGCAAGTGATCAAAACAACTTCTCCGATACCCGAATCGGTGACTTCATCCTGCATAACAATGCGTGGCGTACATTCCGCGCCGCACCTGGTTTTGAGTGGGAACAGTGTATCTATACCAACACTAATGGTGCAGTTGCAGGCTGGAACTACGACTGGGGTCCCGGTGTTGGAGGTTCTGCCGATTTCTACGTACGTTCATACCCAGAACTTATTTACGGTGTAAAAGACGAGTTCCGCACCAGTGCACCTCAGTCTGAAACCGGTCTGCCAGTAGTGCTTTCAGAGCTGCCGAATATACGCATCGACTACTCTTACGACGGTCCGCAGTTTGGCGAATCTAGAATTGTTGATGCGTCTAACAACCCTCGCTTCCCGAATGGCTCTACTATTTCCGGTGAGCGCAACGTTGCCGTTGAATCGTTCTACTATGAACCTGACGCAGCCGGCAACTGCACTACAGAAATTGTTACCCGTAATGGCGGTTCCAACCACACATTTGAAGTGATGGTCTGGCTCGACGCCGGTGCAGAGCGACTGCCAGCTGGTGCCAATGACTTCGTAGCTGATCTGAATATTCGCGGCGAGGACTACAAGGTATACACCAAAGGTTCTGATCCACGCTACATCGCGTTTGTAGCGCAGAACCCTCAGACTACCGGCACAATATTCTGGAACGACTTTGCTGACTGGGCCCGTGACAACTCATTCCAGGTGAGTGAACTCTTCGGTGCACGCAGTAATACAGTGCAAATTCAAGATGACTGGTGTGTTGCCAATATTCTTGTCGGTACCGAGATTTTCTGGGGCGCTGGTAACCTTGATATCTTCGAGTGGACTATTACTCAAAGCAGATAGGGCTCAAAGCAGATAGGGCTCAAAGCAGATAGGGCTCAAAGCAGATAGATAACCCAACAAAACCTGCGATAAACTCAGCCGGCACAAGCCGGCTGTTTTTTTGCCTGCGATAATCTCTGCTCTTCACCAGGTTATATAG
>CAYLZS010000293.1:0-3721 GCA_964388065.1 uncultured Granulosicoccaceae bacterium | reverse complement strand
ACAGGCGTCTATTCAGCATGCTGCGCACGACTGTATAAACGCTTTGTAGTTATGTTTTACTGTATGGTACTGAGGTCTTATAGTTATTTTAGCTAAAAAATACCAAGTACTGAAAACTTGGTATAGGAGCGAAATATTGTCGATTGTTATGGTTGATGTGGAAAGTGATGGACCTATCCCAGGGGATTATTCAATGATCTCAATTGGAGCTGTTATCGTTGATGACACCCTGGAGCAGAATTTTTACGGAAAACTCAAGCCTGTAAGTGACAACTGGATACCCGCAGCCTTGGAGGTTTCAGGATTTAGTCGCGAAGAAACCCTCGGCTTTAATGATCCAAAAGAAGTCATGACCAAATTCGCGAGCTGGATTGCTGAGCAATCAAAAACCAAACCACTGTTTTTTAGTGACAATAACGGCTTTGACTGGCAGTTTGTAAATTGGTATTTCCACCATTTTACCGGTGATAATCCGTTTGGGCATTCCTCGACTAATCTGGGATCTTTATACAAAGGAATCAAAAACGATATGTTTACTAATTTTAAACACTTGCGAAAAACCATGCATACCCATCATCCAGTTGATGACGCTAAGGGTAATGCTGAAGCTCTGCTCTATATGAAAAACGAAATGGGATTGAAAATTAGCTTAAAGTAAGCTCGAAATTGATTTGACTAATTGTTAGGATTTTATCGGTCAAACACAAAGTATAAATTTACTGCCTCGGTTATCATGTTTTTTCTTGGAGGAAAACGTAGCGAGTATATCTTAGGCTAAACGATCTTCATAATCGCAGGCAGCTTCAACATCTCCACAGTTCTTTCTTAAAGAGAAAATCAGTTTATTAACC
The DNA here is from genome assembly GCA_964388065.1 of uncultured Granulosicoccaceae bacterium. Taxonomy (GTDB): domain Bacteria; phylum Pseudomonadota; class Gammaproteobacteria; order Granulosicoccales; family Granulosicoccaceae. The sequence goes on along the minus strand of CAYLZS010000293.1, from coordinate 2,870 downwards.
AGTTCTATAAACGGTTCTTCTTCGGCAATCTCTGTTGGTTCCAGTTCTATATATTGTGGATAAAACAGAAAATCACTACCGGATCTGAATTTTTCCCGCGAATAGATGTTTTTGTTTCGAGCAACATAGGCGAGGACCAACTTGTGTTCAATATCACATGAATTCGTTGTTACGCCTAGTAACTGTGCGACAATCTTTGCCAAATCATCTTTGTCATAATTGACATAGAGTATGCAAGATAGCTCATCAATCATGGTTCTAATCTACCTGTTTCAAAATAGGGATTCGAGCTCCAGAGTCAAAATCACCACCAGCTCTGACAATGGATAAATCTACGTCCATTCCGCCGAGCGCTTTTTTAACCTCGCGTCTCGCTGGTCCCAGGCGGGCATTACTTTCTCGAATTATGCCGGTTGTCTCAGCAATCTCTCGGGTGGTAGACCACTATGTTGGCCCGTCCCTTTTAAGAAGGCGGCGCTAGATTTTCTGAGACAGGTGGCCGACCGTGTCGCCCCTTACCGTGGCGTTCTGCCTTTAGCTCTTCAGCCTTTTTCACATCACCATTGGTTTGATGGAGTGCTATCACATCTGCAATCTCTGTTTCTCCTCGCTCCAATGCGAACGCCAAAGCATCCATGTTATTCATTCTCTCACCTGAATAGCGAACCGTTGTATCAATTCCAGCGGCAATTAGAAGTCTGGCCATTTCAATTGAACGGCCAAGTATTGCGCCAAACAAAGGGTTTGCGGTTGAAGTGTGCGTGTCTAGCGCCACATTGCACTGCATAAAATATTTAAAATTATCTATGTCTCCAGCTCGTGCGGCAATTACTATTGCTGACATCCCTTTGTCAGACAACACATCCTCATCAATAGGATCCACTCGAATGCCAGGATCGATACCGAAATCTACCAATGCTTTCAATGTTGCGACGGATGACTTGTTTGCAGCATAGTGTAACCATGAACCAAAAGGGGTAAGCAGGTCAATGCTGCCTGTGTTTTCCTTAAAAAGCGTATCAAGGCGAGCCACGTCGTTCTCTTCAATCGCTTTGGATATTTTTGGGAATATATCTTTCAATTGCATGTGTGTATCTAACATTATTGTAAGTCCGCAGCTAGCTCGCCAGACTTCGTGAGCACTTCAATTATCTGATCTCTCGTTCCATTGTTACTATCAGCAACTTTCTCTAATTGCTTCACAACCTTTTCCAACATTGCTCCAGTATTCGAAACATTCTTTGTCGTTCTTCCCTGACTGGATGACTGTCCAGACTGTTCCGCCGACGATAATCACCAGCCACACTGCAGCAATTTTCAGCATTACTGTATTCAAAAGTGAAATCTCACATATATATCAGACAAATTCATCTACTTGGAATTTCAAGTGTCTTTCCCCCGAAGGTTTGTTTCTCTGGCTGTTCCAACCCCAGCCCGCCCTGGTGTGGCTGCTTTATATATCCATCAGCTCCATCTGGAAGCTGTTGTAAACATTCTGGTGAGCAAGTATGTGCAAGAAGAGGTACCACATCTGTTGCCACATTCATAGAAAGCCATACCTGGCTTAAATCGTCTTTTTCCGTGCTGGAATCACAAACGCTGCACCTGGCCCGTTCTTTATACAATGACACCGGGCTAGCGCTCAGGTGAGGAAAAGGTAGCCTGTATTTATAGTTACCATATAAAGCCCTTGTACTTATCGTGCTTTTCTTCAGGTTACGACATTTAGTTATTTCATATGGAAACCAGTGTAGCCGATATGAAGTATAAGGAGTGAATTCCTCAAGAGCTTCCATGTCACCGATTTCGGGTGGTATCCAGGTTAAGCTGCTGCCAGGTACGCGAAGATGCTTAACATGTTTAAGTGTGGAAATTTCAGCAGGTAAGGTTTCAATAGACGACCAATCATCAGACCCTAGTTCTTTACTCGGGTCGAACACTTCACGCTGATCATTTGCTGCTTCTTTTATTAATACCTGTAGATTCTCCCACGCCCGACTTGATCTATCCTGGGTGTCGGGGTGAACCTTTACTTCAGAATGCCATTTCTTGTTGGCATGACAAGTCTCAAAGCAATCGCAGAATTTTTTATGCATTTAGACTCCACCTCTCAATGCCACCTAAAATACGTACACCAAAAAAGTCAACAGGCAACCCGCGCTCACATCTCTCCATTAAAACGCCTGTCCCTATAGTTTTTATAAATCCGCTCCAGTGTCGAATATCATTTTACCGTCAACAACCGAACACTCATGCACCACCTCCTCTCCTTGCCTGTTAGATCCGTTGAAGTATAAACAGAAATCAGGACAGGCACCATCAGAGAAATCAGCACAAGAAATCAGGACAGGCACCATTAAGAATTAGTTTTTCTCCAAAAAACTACATGCAACATACAATATGTGAATCACCGTAACTCCACTCCCCAGGATTTGAACTACCGAGACAGGCACGGTAAAAGAGAAAATTGAGGCACATTGCACTGTGTAATGTTTAACTACCGGGCAATGTATATGTGTCGTTAGCTGTAGATGTAATACATGCCAAATCCACGCAAGCTACAGATCTCTCTGGAAGCTACTCCCTTCTATCACTGTGTCTCTCGTTGCGTTAGACGCGCATTCCTTTGCGGCAAGGACTCTATCGCTGGCCGTTCCTATGAACACCGCAGACATCAGATTGAACACGATGTGTTAAGACTTGCCTCTATCTTCTTAATCGATGTCGCTGCGTTTGCTATGCTTTCAAATTACTACCACCTCGTCTTACATGTGGATGCTGAAGCTGCAAAAGATGTAGATTCGAAGGATATTGTCAGGCGATGGCACCAGCTCTGTAAACCCAAAGAGGTCTCACAAAAATTTCTCGAT
>CAYLZS010000292.1:0-2405 GCA_964388065.1 uncultured Granulosicoccaceae bacterium | reverse complement strand
AGCTACTTGATCGCTTCTGCACTACCGGGTGAAGGGAAATCTAGTACATCGGTACAATTGGCCCACGCCTTATCTTTGATTGATGATACTGTGCTGGTTGACTTTGATCTGAGAAAAAGATCTTTATCAGACAATCTCCCGCGAGGAACCAAGGCTGGTTTGTGTGACGTTTACCATCGAGAATCGAGCCTACACGAAGCAATAGAAATCGGCGGCTTTGATTTTATCGGTGCAGGGGAAGGGATTGATTCCGAAATAGCCTATAAAATGGCGAACGACAGACAATGGGTAAGCAACCTCTTTAAAGTTCTTGAACAGCGTTACCGATTTGTGATCGTAGATGGTGCACCACTGCAAATGGTTAACGATTCGCTCGCTATCGCGCCGTTGGCTTCTGGTGCGGTTTTTTTAGTTAAAGCCGGCAGCACTCCACTCGACCTGGTTGAAGATTGTATCGGGCGTCTAAGATCCACCGAATGCAATCTGTTGGGAGTGGTACTCAATCATTACGATCCTAAAGAAACCGGTTATGGGTACGGTTATGGATACGGTTATGGATACGGCACTCATGGAACCAGAAGTATGAGCGCTCAAACAGCATAATAGAGCTGGTTAGTTCCTGGTTAATCTCGAGCAAGTCAACCATGGAAGGATAATGATTGCCGATCACTGGATTTATTTTTTAGACCTTACGATATGCTAAAATACATTATAACCGGAGCAGTCCTAGGCGCTGCATTCTTATGGTCATATGCTTCTGATGACCGAATAACAAGCTTTATCGAAAAAGATCTTACTACGCAACTCAATTCAGTGGCGTCTAAGACTCCCGACGACTTATTTGATTACATCGTTGCAGGTCGAGATGTGATTATTCAAATACGTGAATTTGGCAGGGAAGATGAAATCGATACTTTACAGCAACAAATTGCAAGCGTAGGCGGTGTAGATAACATATTTCTAGTAGGAAGCGTTGCGAACCCGGCAACTGCTCCAGCAATCGCCGCATTGTCACGTTCAGGTAGCAACAAATTGTTTGTTGAAATTCAAATCAATAACAATGTTTTGACTGTGACCGGAAATGCCTCTGCCCCTGAAGCCACAGAAATAATTTTGCAGAAATTAAGAGATTCCAAAGGAACCGAAGTAAACAATCACCTCGACTTCTACCCTGGTAATCCTTCTTCACAGTGGTTAAATCACCTTGAAATTCTCACAAGCAGATTACCGACCACTGGTAACCTATTAATAACTGAAAGTGGAGTTAGCCATCATGGCGGTATATTTGGGGAAGCCAAGATACCGGAATTACCGGATTCAAGTAGAGCCCCTCTGCAGATAGCTCAGTGTAATCAAAAATTGAAAGTAGTTCCTGGAGGTACAACTATCTCTTTTAAACACGATTCTGATCAGCTGAACCTAAAATCGATCCAGGTATTGGATCAAATTAGCAAAATCGTGGAATTATGCACCAATAGTGTCCTCGAAGTTGGAGGACATACGGACAGTCTAGGGCCGAGTGACTTAAACTTTCTATTAAGCCAACGAAGAGCGAATGCGGTTAAGTCCAGATTAGTACTTAATGGAGTTGATGCATCCTCCATAAAAGCTGTCGGGTTTGGTGAGTCAAGCCCCATCGCCAGCAATGAGACCAGGAAAGGTAGAGCAGAAAACCGACGTATTGAGTTTATCTTCCTTCCAACTCAGGTTCGTAAGCGCTCATTATAGCCCGTAGTTTTCTGGCGTGAATATGGAAGCTACAGTGTCATCCACACCAACCTTGTGGAGACCCACCGATGAGCAGTCCCAGACGTATTCGCCGCAGTGCCGAACAGTGGCGCAAGATTGTTAGTCGATTTCAAAACTCCAACACACCTGAAACATCCAACCATACCAGCATCAAGATGCGCATCGAGCGATGGAAAAAGGCCTCTTGAGAAAAACAATACCAAAGACCATGATCCAGAGCAGCACGCCACGTCACTTCAGCCAAACAAGCTACTGCCTTTTGTTGGCAACTATCGTCAACCCATGCCAAAGGGAATTGCATTTCACCTGACCGATTATCTTGAGTTGGTTGATTGGACTGGTAGAGCAGTGCTACAAGGCAAGGGCTCTGTAGACACTGATACGCCGAAGATATTACAGCGACTGAGCATATCACCTAAACATTGGATTGAACTCACTACAAATTTTGAAAGTCGATTCAAAGGCATTGTCGGTACTACTGAATCGTTGAAAGCACTCTGTTCTATGTTTGGTCTTTCACGAAATACCAACCGTAGTAATAGCCGACTGCTTTTCAGTTAAACGCCTATTTGGTTTGTGCTATCCACACACTGCAAGGCCTTGCAGTGTATTGCTATGCGCGTAGTAGCGAATTAATCGCCTTAAAGCACGAATAC
>CAYLZS010000291.1:0-1926 GCA_964388065.1 uncultured Granulosicoccaceae bacterium | reverse complement strand
AATCAAAGCAACGGCTCACGCCCTGCTGTGCCCACCTCTCTGCAAGATCCGTTACTCGCCCGACTCGATAAGCTCGGTGAAGCTAAACAACTTGCCCAGATAGCATCCGTGATAGGTCGGGAATTTGATGTCGAAACACTCAGCCTGCTCAAAGCGTCTGAAACAGAACAAATTCGCAGCAATCTTGATCGGTTGGTCGATGCGGGTATTTTGCTTACCCTTGACGACAATGGTGACAATCTGACTTTCAAACATGCATTGATTCAGGATGTAGTTTATAAAAACCTGCTCGCCCGTGACGCTAAAAAGCTTCACAAGAGACTAGCCAAAATATACCGGGAAGATTTCGGCGACATACAAAGCTCCAGAGCCGAGGTAATTGCACATCATCTAAGCATGGCAGGCGATTGGCAACATGCATCGCAACTATGGCTCGAAGCGGGTATCACCGCACGAGATACCGGATCTAATCTCGAAGCGAAGGGTCGATTAGAGCGTGGTCTTGATACTGCGAATCAACTTGAAGACAAAGCAGAGGCACAAAGATTACGCATACAAATCGAATTGATTCTCGGGCAGGTAATTAGCGCGCATTACGGGCCGATCAATCAGGATGGACACAGAGCATTTAAAAACGTCGTTGAAATTGCAGAAAATCTTGGAGACGAAGTCAGTGTGGTTTCAGCCCAAACGTATTTGATGTGGTTGAATTTCGATTCAGGTGAGTTTGCAGTAACACTCTCAACAGCAGCTAAACTAACTGACTACGCAAAAACAGTGGGCAACCATCAGGCTGCTGCACTGGGGCTGCTGGGTGCCGGAATGTGTCAGTTTGCAATGGGAGAATTTGTTCAGGCAAAAACTTCATTAGAAGAGTCATTGCAATATCTTGAACACGACTTTGAACACGTGGAGGGTTACCCGGGAAAAGCCTATACCTATCTCGGCTTCATCACACACATACAGGGGAATACAGAGCATGCGTTCTATTTGTGCAACCGCTCCATTGAAATCAGTGAGACCAAAGCTCCCTACGATTTAGCAGCAGCACTCGGTAATTCGCTATACCTGAACGTCATTCAGCACGACTTGAAAACCATGGAAGCGACTTCTTCGCGATTGATGGTGTTGTCGGAAAAAACGGGTTTTATCAAGTGGTATTATCAGGGCGCGTTTTTCAATGGCAGTGTGTTGGCCGCCCAGGGCGATATCAGCGGTTTAAAAATGATGCGGGAGGCCATTGATCGATTTGAAGAATCAGAAGAACTGGTTGAACTGACTATATTTTATGGATTGCTGGCAGACCGGTATCTGATCCACGATAAGTTCGATAAAGCAAACCGCTGGGTCGATAAAGGCCTGCACCTGGTTGATACTTATGGAGAATGCTTTGTTGAAGCGCCGCTACTTAGGCTAAAGGCTCGCTGCCTGCAGCACATGCAAAGTAGTACAACCTCGGGCCACAGCACATCGGAGATAAACACGCTTTACCAACAAGCAGACGCAGTCGCTGAATCACAGCAAGCGGTTATTTGGCAAGTTAGCCAAACTGGCTCGAAAAACAATAATTTGTACAATAGGGACGACAGGTTTCCTTAGCAGCCACCAAAGGATCGGATAGGTCATAAATCAGAGAGTCAGAGAGTCAGCAACCTTTATGCAGATCCGGCGAAAATTGATCCCAGTCTGAAAATCAGACACCAAAGATGCCGGCAAATTAAGCCCACCCCTTACAGTCGACAAACACTGTTCTCCTCTATGGCTTCTGACAAAGCCGTATTGTTTGATGACTTACAAACCCTTTCGGTGACCCACAGTGGAATAATTACAATGACCCCTTTTTACAGCGACTGTCCTTTGTAGTGCTTAGCTCTAAAGGCTATACGGGAAAAACATACCGTAGTCCGTAACAAATAAATTTCATGC
>CAYLZS010000290.1:0-4374 GCA_964388065.1 uncultured Granulosicoccaceae bacterium | reverse complement strand
GCCTGAGGAACATCAGTTAGCTCTGACAATGACAGGTGATGCGCCGGACATTGCAATTGAATTAAAGGGCGCCGTTAAGGATGAATTCTGGAGTGGTGAGCTCGGGAAACTCGACCTGCTGCAAACACCGGTCGGTGACTGGAAGTTGCACGAGCCTGCTTCCATTGATGCATCCCGCGATTCATTCGCTACCAAAATTCTTTGTCTGACGAATTTTCCTGCTGTTATTTGTGCTGATACCAACTGGGAATCAAAATCTGGTGTGGCGTCGCGTTTGGCACTTGAGAGTTTTAACTCAGAGTTGTTCAGTGATCTGATGCCACCGGATATTACTATTGATGCACCGTTGTCCGGCACAGTTAATTTCACACTGGAGCCGGGTGGCAAGCCAAACGCCGATGCAAAGTTTGATATACCCAAAGGCCAGATTCAGTTCACCAGCAAAGGTGATGTGATTACTGCAATACTTGGTGAAAGTGAAGCCGAAGTATTACTGGACGATGACAGTGTTACGAGTATTGTAAATCTTGCATTAGGTGAGATTGGAACCGTTGATGCCGAAACTGTTGTCACTGATCTTTATGGATCACAAAATCTTCGCGGCAAAGTTATCAGTGAAATACAAGATATATCTCTTGCCGGAATCGGCGCATCACAGTTGCGCAGCATTGATGGTGCATTTGCATCTGAACTACAACTTGGCGGTACGCTTAAAGCGCCTCGTCTTGTTGGTGACGTTAGTTTGCAGGGGTTTGCAGCAGAAATACCGTCATTATCTTTGCAGCTTGAAGATGGAAACATCAGTGCTGTCAGTGACGGTAATGGCAACCTGAATATTGAAGGTCAGATTAAGTCTGGCGACGGTGAGCTGGGTATTACCGGGTTTTTTAATCCCGAGACGGGAGCGATGGAGGTAGATGTTAAAGGAGACGAGTTCCGTGTTGCAAATGCCGAGCGTCAAAAGGCGGTGATATCACCCGACTTGAAGATGGCTATTAACGGAGAAACGATATCTGTAATAGGGGACCTTGTGGTTCCATCAGCGTTTGTTCAAACGGGTGGTGAAAGTGGTGTTGTCATAGAATCACCCGATGTAACCGTGATAAGAAATTCTGCTGATAAAAAAGAAGAGAAAGAAAATGAAAGTCGCGTCGAGCTTGAAGTTAGAGTATCACTTGGTGATGATGTTCAGGTCGCGGCCGGGCCGTTTGATGGTGTTTTGGCCGGTGGGTTAACGCTTGAACAGGTACCGGGCAAAGCTCCCACCGGGTCGGGTACGATTGAAGTGGTGAATGGTGATTTTCTTGTGTATGGCCAAAAGCTGACTATGGAGCGAGGTCGAGTTCTGTTTGGTGGCGGACCGCTGGATAACCCGGCTCTGGAGCTTGATGTCGCGCGTGATGCGCCGCTGTATAATGTTAAAGCAGGCGTCAAGGTACGCGGTACTGCGCAGGTGCCGACATTTGAACTTCAATCAGAACCGCAGCAAACCGACGCTAATACAATATCTTATATTCTGTTTGGCAAACCGGTGGGTACTGGTATTAGCTATACATTAGGTAAGTTCATCACACCGGATCTGTTTGTTAGTTACGGGATTGGTCTGTTTGACAGAATCCAGGCTTTTAACATGCGCTATAAAGTCACAGACACTGTTTCGTTGATTGGTTCAAGCAGTACGATATCAAGTGCGGATCTGATTTATACAATCGAGCGCTAAATCAGTTCCCGGTATTGTCGTCTCTTAGCGCAATACATTGCGACATCAAAATAGCACCTCTGTCTGGCCTCACCGTTCCCTGGTGCCAGGTCTGCATCAAACTATGGCTTATCTGGTAGTATCTACCGTTTAGTGCAGCGAAGCTTGGTTTATAGATACGGTATCTGTAAGCCAACTGCTATCAACCTATCAAAGGCAGCTATGCGAAATCTCGAATTTCCGGGTCGTTCCCCGGTGATGTCGGCTCAGGGGATGGCCGCAACTTCTCATCCGCTGGCAACTCAGGCCGCGATAGATCTGCTTAAACGCGGTGGCAACGCGCTGGATGCAGCTATTGGTGCGTGCGCTGTTCAATGTGTTGTTGAGCCACACTCAACCGGCATTGGCGGTGACTGTTTTTGTTTTTACGCACCGAGTGGAAATATTGATTCCATGGTTTCGTTTAATGGCTCGGGCTGTACACCTGCGGCAGCAACTACGGATTGGTATCTGGAGCGAGGTATAAAATCAATAGAGCGTCAGTCTCCGCATTCTGTGACAGTACCTGGTGCCGTGGATGCCTGGTGCCGGTTAAATAAAGACCACGGTGCCTTGTCACTTGAAGAAATATTGCAGCCTGCCATTAGCTACGCGGCAGAGGGTTATCCGGTTTCACCAAGGGTTAGCTACGATCAGGCAAAACAACTGGAACTGTTGCAGAACGATGCCAATGCGGCAGAAGTATTCTTAGCGAACGGCAAGACCTTGTCGACCGGGCAAATGCACAGGCAGCCAAAGCTTGCGGCCACGTTAAAAAAAATTGGCAAGACTGGCCGTGAAGTCTTTTATACCGGTGAAGTAGCGGAAGATATTGTTAGCTATCTGCAGAGTCTGGGTGGTTTGCATACACTGGATGATTTTGCTGCGGCGAGTGGTGAGTATGTTGAACCGATCAGTACGGACTACAAAGGTTACTCCGCCTACCAGATTCCACCTAACGGCCAGGGCATTATTGCACTGCAGCTGTTGAACATTGCCAATGGCTTTGATATCGAAGGTGTTGATCCGATGTCAGTAGAAAGGCTACACCTTGAAATTGAAGCCGGCCGTTTGGCTTATCGCGACAGAAATCTCTATGTCGGTGATATGAAGCACAGTGATGTACCGATTGATTGGTTGTTATCAGATGAATATGCCAATGACCTGTTACGTAGTATCAACCCTGAAAAAGCGTTGAAGAATTTGCCGGAATTCACTGCTAAACCACATCAAAGCACAGTCACAATTACAGTAGTAGACAAAGACCGCAATAGCTGTAGCTTTATTAATTCAATTTTCCATAGTTTTGGCAGTGTGCAAATGGCACCGAAGTCGGGTGTGATGCTGCACAACCGTGGTGAGAGCTTTGTGGTTGAAGCAGGCCACCCGAATTGTATTGATTCCAATAAGCGCCCGATGCATACCATTATTCCCGGAATGCTTGCCAGAGATGGAAGGGTAGTTATGCCCTACGGAGTGATGGGTGGACACTATCAGTCATACGGTCACATGCAGTTTTTAACACGTATGATCGATTTTGGAAAAGATATACAGGAAGCGCAGGATATGCCGCGTATTTTTCCCGAACCTTCTGAAGGCTATGTTGAGTACGAAAGCTCTGTACCTGAATCAACAGTTACAGGACTGAGTGCGCTGGGACATAAAATGGTGCCAGCTGCCAGCCCGCTGGGAGGTTCGCAAGCGGTCGCGATAGACTGGCACGAGGGTGTGCTTACCGGTGGTTCTGATCCGCGCAAAGATGGTTGTGCGATTGGTTATTAGTGTGCTGTTTAATACGCTACAACGATTTGGTACAACAAGGTAGACAATATTAATACAGAAGCGACTATTAACACCGAAGCTATTAAAGGTGTTGTGTTCGACAAAGACGGCACTCTGTTTGATTTTAATGCAGTCTGGTCTGTTTGGTGTGATCGTGTTGTAAACGAATTGTCTGATGGTAAAGCTGACATTGCTCGTGCGCTTTCGGAAGCGATCGGATATAACCTCGAAAACAGAAGCTTTACCTCAGGTTCACTAATCGTCAGTGGCGCTGCAGATGATACAGTGAAAGTCATGGCGGCAGTGTTATCTGAAACTGATGTAAGTCGTGTGAACAGTATTTGTATCAGGCATGCAACCGGCTTGCCACTCGCCCCTGTTGAAAATCTCACCGGCGTACTTGATAAATTAAAGTCCGCCGGGTTGGTGCTTGGTGTTGCAACCAATGATTCTGAAGCTTCGGCCCATGCTCAATTGGCCGACGGTAAGATTGCTGCTTACTTTGAATTTGTGTGTGGTTTTGATTCCGGGTTCGGCAGCAAGCCGGCTGCCGGTATGCTGCAGGCGTTTTGTCATGCAACAGGTTTTGCAGCAGAAGAGATAGCGATGGTGGGGGACAGTCTTCACGACATTCACGCAGGTCATGCAGCGGGTGCGGGTTTGACTGTCGGTGTATTAACCGGGCCTGCGACGAAACCTGAACTGACAGGTCATGCAGATGTTGTAATGACTGACATCAATGGATTGCTGCCGCTGTTGTTGCGATAAATATTTTTTGGTTGTTGTATTTAGGTGAGTCACGGGCAAAAAAAGCCCGCTAACCGCGGGCTTTGGATTGCACTGACAAAACTGAT
>CAYLZS010000289.1:0-6303 GCA_964388065.1 uncultured Granulosicoccaceae bacterium | reverse complement strand
CACCAGGCATTTCCATACTGAACATCGCCACTGGCAGGTTCTGAGACAACGCAACGTTTTCAACTATGTTCATTGCAAAAGATGTTTTACCCATCGATGGGCGGCCGGCAATAATGATGAGGTCAGACTTTTGAAACCCTGAAGTGATGGTATCAAGATCTTTATATCCGGTAGAGACACCGGTCAATGCCGATGTACTCTGACCCAGCAGTTCAATCTTTTCTTTTGTATCGAGCATGATGTCACCAACTGCGGTCAGCCCGGTAACGGAACGGTTGGTCTGATCGGCGATGGCAAACATTCTGGATTCGGCGGTATCGAGAATCTCTGCAACACTGCGACCTTCCGGCCGATACGCAAGGTCTGCTACACCATTACAAGTTGAGATAAGTTGCCGCAGTACTGAACGCTGACGAACAATTTCTGCGTAGGCGACCACGTTGGTAGCGCTCGGGGTCTGCTCGACCAGTTCAACCAGATACGGCAGACCGTTGGTGTCTGCAAGATCGCCTACATTTTCCAGATGCAAAGATACCGTTACGGCATCGCGTGGCGAATTGCGATCTACCAGTTGCTTGATAGCGCGAAAGATCAGACTGTGGTCGTTGCGGTAGAAGTCCTGCTCTACAACCACATCGGCAATTTTATCCCACGCATCCTCACTAAGCATGAGCGCGCCAAGCACGGATCTTTCTGCCTCAAGAGCGTGCGGGGGGAGTCGAATCGCGGAAGAACCAAGATCGAGCGGGAGCGGAGATTCCAATGCATTACCGGCCAGTTGAGCGGCCGATCATATTAACGCTGTGGCCAATCTCACAGCAACTACTTTGCCGGTAACTTTTGTATTCGACTGTCGGACGTCACCAAATCCGTAACACTTACAGCCCATGCTTTACAACTGGGCAACAGCGGGACTATACAACTGGGTTGCAGCCGAGCTTTACAACTGGCAATTTAGTCCGGCATGGCTGCCGCCTGACTCAAAGCAAGTAACAGCCGGCGGTAACAACAGGCTGTTTTTACTCTTCTTCGCCTTCAACGATGACCGTTACTTTAACGTCAACTTCAGCGTGAATATGTATATTGATTTCGTGTTCGCCAGTAGTACGCAGCGGACCGTCCGGGAGACGCAACTCACGCTTTTCAACTGGTGTGTACTTGGCGGTTATTGCCTGAGCAATCTCATCACCACCAACAGAACCAAACAGCTTGCCTTCATTACCTGATCTGGCAAGCACAGTAACCGATGCACCCTCAAGCGCTGCTGCACGCTGTTTGGCACCAGCCAGCTGCTCGGCTTGCTGCGCTTCATACTCGGCACGACGTTGCTCAAAGTCAGCAAGATTTTCTTTGGTTGCCAAACGCGCTTTACCTGACGGTAAAAGGAAGTTACGTGCGAAACCCGGTCGAACTTCCACCAGATCACCAAGACCACCAACGTTGCCGATGCTTTCTAACAATATGACTTGCATTTCATTTACCTGTGTTATGTAAGTGCACACCCGCGCACTTGTTTATCACATTAATCGCGTTTAACGACATTCAACCTGGATCTAAAATCAAGCCAGGTATCAGCCAGTCCGAGTAGCCCGAGAATCTTAACGGACGTCGGTAACAGCAATACCAAAAAACAGTAGACACCCACCATCACCAGAGGATGGACCTTCAATTGCGCTGCCAGTGCATGCAGCACGGCAAGACCCTGGAATGCAAATACAACCGTAACCACAATAGCCAGATTGACCAGCAACTCACTGCCCAGAAAAACCGATGCCGCTACAGTGATTAGTCCGGCAACTCCTGCTGCAATGCCGAATCGCAAACCGTGAAATTCTTTCTGTAACCCTCCCGGGTTGAACATTCTTGCCTGCCACACCCTGGCCAGCAATAAACTCGATACCGCAATAACGAACTGTGTTGCCGCACTGAAGCCAGTCATCCAGCTTCCGGCGCTATTCAACCATTGCGTTACTTTATCTCTGTCTGTACCACCAACTGACTGCTCCGTTTGTTGCCTGACCTGTTGCACAACTTCCTGCCAGGCTAAAGACGGATCCTTAACAATCACATAGGTCATGACGACTCCGAGCAGCGCCAGTCCGGCACCAGCCAGCATTGCCAGATTGAGGCTGACCGTTCTGCGTAAGACATAGGCCATCAGAATGACTGGCAACCAGAACGACATCATTAGTGCTGCCGGTACTACCGGGCTGCCTGAAAAGGCAGCGATGACAGTTCCGGCTATCAGCGCAATCCCGACTGAAATAAGTCCTTTAACCGGACCAAGTCTCAGCCATACCAGTGCCACCACTGCATTACTGATAACCACCAAAGGTGGCGCGAACAACGACAACAGCAACGTGCTGAATGACGCCAGCGCCGCCTGCGCCGGTCCGCGCACTGCATACCCCGCAAGCGCTCGCCACATAGTAGTGCGACCCTGTTAAGTTACTTGTTAAGTTTGCTTGTTAAATTAAACCAGCGCCTAGTGCTGATCGCTGTACGGCAGCAATGACAAGTATCTCGCGCGCTTCACAGCAGTTGACAGCTGACGCTGATAACGCGCGCTGGTGCCAGTGATGCGGCTCGGTACTATTTTGCCAGTCTCGGTGACGTAAGCTTTCAGCAGCTCGAGATCTTTATAATCGATCTGCTGAATGTTCTCCGCTGTAAAGCGGCAATATTTTTTTCTGCGGAAAAAACGTGCCATTAGGATTCTTCTCCGGTAGAGATTTCGTCTGTGCTTTCAGCAACCGGTTCCGGTGCTGCGCTCTCTGAAGTGTCTGGATTTTCGTCACGACTGCTGCGATCCTCACGTGGACGGCGGGTCTCTTCTTCCTCTTTCTTTAGCAGAGGAGATTCGCCTGTGACCGGTGCATTGCGCTTAATAACCAGATGACGAATCACCGCGTCGTTAAAGCGGAAAGCACTCGTGAGTTCTTCCAGTGCCGCGTGTTCACACTCAATATTCAACAGAATATAATGAGCTTTGTAGACTTTGTTGATTGGATAGGCCAGCTGACGGCGGCCCCAGTCTTCTACACGGTGTACGGTGCCACCGCTGGTTTCAATGATGCCACGGTATCTTTCAACCATAGCCGGTACCTGCTCGCTCTGATCCGGATGAACCAGAAACACGATCTCGTAATGACGCATTGTTGCTCCTGTGGATTTTTGCCCGCAGCCCCTTTGCTATTGAACAAAGACCGCTACTGGACAAGGAGATACCTCGAAAGGTAACTGCTAAGTATATCAGAAGACCGGGATCAGGCAAATTTGATGATCTGCAGGGTGAGTGACGCAGGTGAGCGGCGCTGGTGAGATTCCGGGCAGACCCCTCACAAAGAGCCGGCAGACTGATTCCGCTGCCTCACGACCTCAAACAAACAAACCCCTGCCGCCACGGAAACATTCAGGCTGCTGACTGAACCCGCCATTGGTATTGAAACAAGCCCATCGCAGGCCTCCTGTGTCAATCTGCGCAGCCCCTTGCCTTCAGCACCAAGCACCAATCCCACCGAACCCGTGAAATCAACCGAAGAATAATCGGACTCGGCTTTATCACTGGTGCCGTAAAACCAAATACCCAGAGACTTGAGCTCGGCCAGTGTGCGGGCGAGATTCGCCACCGGACAAAAGGCGATTGTTTCTGCTGCACCAGAGGCCACTTTGCGTACTACCGGCGTCAGCCCCACACTGCCAGAGCGCGGCACAACAACACAATCGACTCCGGCTGCATCTGCAGTACGCAGTATGGCACCCAGGTTATGCGGATCAGTGACACCATCAACAACCAGTATGAATGCTTTGTCGAGAGACATTACAAGCTTCAATAATTCAGGTTCTGACAACACCTCCCGCGCACGGCACACTGCCACCACCCCCTGATGACGTTCTTCACCGACGAGCTTTTGCAATTCTTTAGGTGCTACTCGATCAACAGTTATACCGCTCTGATTCGCAAGCGCTTCTATTTCAACAAGTCGCTTATCTTTGCGTGCATCGGAAAGCAAAATTTTGGTGACAGACTTCGGGTTGTTCTGCAGCACCGACTGCACTGCGTGCAGACCGAATACATTGGTTGTACTCATGCTGTACTCATGTCATTTTTTATATGGCTTAATTTTTACGGATTCTTTCCTTTACGGCTTTTCTTTTTTTTCCTGCGCGCTTTCTTTTTAGCCGCAGCTTTGCGTTTTCTTTTCATTGATTGTTTTTCTGATTTTGGTTTGCGGCGCTTGTTGCTACCCTGGCCATGACTCTGGCTATGGCCCTGGCCATGACTCTGGCCACTATTGCGACTTTTCCTTTGACCCTTTCCACTGGCATGGCCACTTTTATGGCCACCGGAAAATCCAATTTTCGATTTATCTATCTGGAAGTCGATCTTGCGCTCGTCAAGATTCACCGCACCCACAACCACACTGATTATCTGACCAAGGTTATATGCAAGCCCGCCTTTTCGACCCAGCAAGCGATGGTTAACCGAATCAAAATCGTAGTAATCCTGTGGCAGAGACGTGATATGTACCAGGCCTTCTACATGAATACCCGCCAACTCAACAAACAATCCAAAGGAGGTAACACCGGTTATAACGCCTTCATAAGTGCCACCGATATGATCCTGCATAAACTCACACTTTAGCCAGGCAACAACATCGCGGGATGCCTCTTCAGCGCGACGCTCGGTGGTAGAGCAGTGGTCACCAATTTCAGCCATGTGGTTCTGGCTGTATTCAAAATTGCTTCTGTCATTATGCACAAGCATATGCTTTATCGCACGATGCACCATCAGATCAGGGTAACGTCTGATGGGTGAGGTAAAGTGTGCGTATTCTTCCAGCGCCAGACCAAAGTGACCGGCATTGCGGGTGCTGTACACTGCCTGGTTCATTGAGCGCAACATAACGGTTTGCACAACCAGCTTGTCTGGCCGACCATCGGCACTGGCCAGTGTTTTGGCATAATCTATGGCACCCGGATGATCACCACCCCCAAGCTGCAGGCCACGCAGCGATAAAAATTTTCGCAACTCAAGAAGCTTGTCAGCGCCGGGCCCTTCGTGACTTCGATAGAGCCCCGGTATCTTGCGCTTTTCTATGTACCTTGCGGCACTGATGTTGGCGGCAATCATGCACTCTTCTATTAACATATGCGCTTCATTGCGCTGGACCGGCAGAATCTGGTCGATCTTCTTTTGATTGTTAAATACAATCCGGGTCTCTTTGCTTTCGAATTCAATCGCACCGCGTTCGCTACGTGCTTCACGCATCACACCATAAAGTTTATGCAGTACATCAATGTGTTGTCCGAGAACCCCTATTTTTTCAACAGCGGCTTGCTGCGCTTTGCCAAGAGCCGACTTTTCTTTTACCTGCGCTTTGTGATTATTGGCTGAAGTTAAATAATGATGCACTTCGGTATAGGTTAGCCGCGCATGTGATCGCATTGTCGCCGGATAAAACCGTGTCCGTTTTATTTGCCCGTCACTATCGATAGACATATCGCAAACCATACACAGACGATCAACGTCCGGGTTAAGCGAACATAATCCGTTCGACAAGCTCTCCGGCAGCATAGGTACTACCCGCTGCGGAAAATAAACTGAGGTGCCACGGTTGTAGGCTTCACCATCAAGGGCTGAACCAACCGTTACATAATGCGACACGTCTGCAATAGCCACCACCAGACGAAAGCCATTGTCTTTTTCCTCAGCGTACACTGCATCATCAAAGTCTCTGGCATCTTCACCATCAATGGTGACCAGCGGCATTGATCGAATGTCGCGCCTTTCTTTGACCACGGATGGATTAACCTCAGA
Source organism: uncultured Granulosicoccaceae bacterium (assembly GCA_964388065.1). Lineage (GTDB taxonomy): Bacteria > Pseudomonadota > Gammaproteobacteria > Granulosicoccales > Granulosicoccaceae. Next base: position 482 of record CAYLZS010000289.1, on the reverse strand, counting down.
ACCGAAGGCACCACTTTCAGAGACCACTTCATCCGGCCATTCATTCGGTATGTCCCGAGCGCGTATAGCAATATCGATTTCCATACCCGGCGACAAATGCTCACCCAGCACTTCAACCCCTGATGCGATAGCCGGTCGACTATTGGTAGGCTGCTCGACAATCTCTGCCAGCACAATCTGTCCGTCTTTGGCATTCGCTGTGTAGTTAATAACAATCTCACGAGCTATGCGTTTGTTATCGGGTTGAAGGACCGCAACACCGCGACTGATCTGTAGCCTGCCAACCAGGGTTTTTACCGCACGCTCGACCACTTCAAGCACAGCACCTTCCTGACGACCTTTGCGATCAGAACCGGTAATTTGTACAACAACGCGGTCACCGTCCATCACCGAACGCATCTGACGCGCCGCAAGAAAAATATCTTCACCACCGGTTTCATTGATTAAAAATCCAAAACCATCAGGGTGTGCAGATACCCGAC
>CAYLZS010000288.1:0-13556 GCA_964388065.1 uncultured Granulosicoccaceae bacterium | reverse complement strand
TTAGTGCCTCTGCTGCTGTAATCATTGTGCAATAAGTTTTAAGTGAACTATTGAGGGGAATGGTATGGTCTCGGCGACCGCCTTGCAATGCGATTTTAAGAATCAGTGAGATAAATATTGATTAAAACCGCCCGGTGGTTCGAAGTGTGTTTTACACCACTCGAGTCTGGTCGGACCTGGCATTCTCTTTTGTGAATCTGAGTGTGCAGGATCTCCAGGATAGATCAGGGTTCTTGTATCTGTGGTTTTGATGACCTGCGGCTGGATTTTGTAGGCCTGTGTACGCTTCGCGTGTTCGAGACATTCCTGCACTGTATCGAAACTGCTGATCGAGAGCAGTGACATTATCTGTGGTGGTGCAAGCACAATCTTGTTATCGACGTAGTCTTGTATTGCTTGCTTTGCTGTTGCCCACTGGCTGTCTGTTGCCTCAGTGCCATCGTGAACGGCTGTTTGTCCGGTCGGCAAATCTGCAATAAAAAAGCGTGCATCGAATCGCTTTTTCATCATCGAGGGTTCGTTAGGGGTTATCCAGCGCGACCAGGTTTGCAGTTGAGATGGGCTAAGGCTTACTCCTGTCTCCTCAAAAGTCTCTCTACAGGCGGCTTTGAACAACGCGGTGGCCGCACTGCTGTTGAGTTCTGGTTCATTAAGCAGATCACGTGCGTCACGCGACAGCTGATTTTGTGTCGAGCTCGGTTGTTCGAAATCTGCGGTGTCGACTTTGCCACCTGGAAATACCCAGGCATTGTTCATTACTGTGCGACTGTTAGCACGACACAACAGCAGTGTTTGTATCTCATTATTGTTTTGGCGAATCAGAATAACCGTTGCAGCGTCGGTGGGTTTTTCTTTGAGATTTTCATCCATTAATTTATTCACTACAGGCTTACTCACTATTGTCGCAACTTGTAGCCGGTTTTAAACATCCACCATACAATGCTGATGCAGATCAGCAGGAAAATAACCACCATGAGTAAGCTGATGCTATGACTGACATCAGACAATTCAAAGAAGCTCCAGCGGAAACCACTAATGAGATACAACACCGGATTGAACAGAGATATTTTCTGCCACAGTGGCGGCAGCATATCAATGGTGTAAAAGCTGCCGCCGAGAAAGACCAGTGGTGTTATTACCAGCAAGGGTATAAGTTGTAGCTTTTCAAAGCTGTCTGCCCACATACCGATGATAAAACCAAACAGGGAAAACGTAACACAGGTGAGTATGAAAAAAGCCAGCATCCAGAACGGGTGAGCGATTGTCAGGTCTACAAAAAAGCTCGCGGTAATAAGAATTATCGTACCAATGATTATCGACTTTGTTGCCGCAGCTCCAACATAACCTAAGATAACTTCAAAAAATGAGATGGGAGCTGATAGTAATTCGTAGATTGTGCCGGTGAATTTTGGAAAATATATACCGAATGATGCATTGGATATGCTTTGGGTCAGTAGTGAGAGCATCATCAGCCCGGGGACTATAAAAACCCCGTATGAGACACCACCTTGTCCGTCAACGCCGCCGACTGTTTGTATGCGTGAGCCAATAGCGGAGCCGAATACAACGAAGTATAAACAGGTAGAGATAACTGGTGAGGCAATGCTTTGCAGCAGCGTATTTCGCGTGCGCAGCATCTCGCTTTTGTAAATTACATTAATCGCCTGCCAGTTCATTGTAGTACTTCACTGTTGGGTTGATTGTTGCCCGCTTTGTCGTCACCCGTCGTACTGTCTTTGACAAGATTGACGAAAATTTCTTCAAGCGAGCTTTGCGAGGTATGCAAGTCTTTTAGTTGCAGGCCGGCGGAGTTTACCGACTGAAGCAGAGAGGTGATGCCTGTGCGCTCGCGTTTTATATCATAGCTGTATGTCAGGTGTGTACCGCTGTCTGACAGCTGCAGCTTGTATTCGCTGAGCGATTCCGGAATGGTGGTTATCGGTTGACGAATTTCAATGGTGAGCTCTTTGCTGCCAAGCTTTTGCATTAGTTCTGTTTTACCCTCTACCAGCAATAGCTCACCGTTGTTGATTACACCAATTCGGTCGGCAATCTCTTCTGCCTCCTCGATATAATGTGTTGTCAGGATAATCGTTACACCAGACTCCCTGAGCTCACTGACCAGTTTCCACATGTCTTTGCGCAGTTCAACATCCACACCGGCAGTTGGCTCATCAAGGAAAAGAATTTTCGGCTCGTGAGATAGTGCTTTGCCTATAAGTACGCGTCGCTTCATACCACCGGATAACATCATTAGGGCAGAGTCTTTTTTATCCCACAATGACAGCTGCCTGAGCAGGGTTTCGAGGTATTCGGGATCAGGCTTTTTGCCAAACAAACCACGACTGAAAGCCAGTGTATTGGCTACTTTTTCAAATGCACCGAGTGTTAGCTCCTGCGGCACCAGACCGATGAGTTTGCGTGTTTGTCGGTAGTCTTTGGTGATATCAAAACCGTCAACCGTAACTGAGCCCGAAGTCGTCGTTACGATGCCACAGATTGCAGAGATCAGTGTGGTTTTGCCCGCACCGTTGGGGCCGAGCAGGGCAATGATTTCACCGGCTTCGATATCAAGGTTGATATTTTTTAGTGCCTCGTGGCCGGACTGGTAGGTCTTGCAGAGATTTTTTATCGAGACGATTGGCTGCATGGCGACTGCTTACAAAGGACTATACGCAGTGTACCCCGAGATCACCGCTCTGTGCGGTGCTATTGGCAATATTCTTTTAACGACAGATGATCAAAAAAGATCCGGTGAAACGTCAGCTTCTGGGAGCGTCGAGAATTCTGACTTTACTCATTAATGTGGGACGTTTGTGAGTACTTGCCGCTTGAACATCCACTGGCAGGTGCATTGGCCCGTCTGCCTGTGAGTCCAATTGTTGAGTCGACCGGGTAGCTGATTGTGTTTGGCTCTGCTGCAATTTGTTCAGTGTTGACTGAAGGCTTTTTATTCGTCGCTGACTGCTTGCAAGTTGTGCGCGTAGTGCTGTGTCACCATTGCCTGTGTGATCGGGTGCTGTTGGCTGATCGACAGCCTGTGATTCGGTCGAAACTGGTTTTTTAGCACTGGCCAGGTCTGAGTGACTGGTTTGAGAGACCTCTGCTGTTGCGTTTGGTGAGGTGTTGTTCTGCAGTTCCATTGCCCGTTCAATTGGTGATGGCTTGCGTTGAGATGAGTTACTGTTTGCAGGATTGGTTTTCGCTGTATTGACGTTGGTGGGAAGCCTGGCAACAGATACGTTCGGTACGCTTCTTAATTTTGGTGAGGGTGAAGGTTGTTCTCTGTGGGTAGCTGCAACACTAAGAGATTCGATATTTTGTGCAGGGGTATATATTGTATCTGGCGTGCGGTTGCCAGCTCTGACTTGCTCCGAGGCAACCGTACCGGCAGTTTCTTTACTCTTGAGCTCCTTCGTAGAATCCTGCTTTGCGTTATCTGATTTCGCAGCAGCGCCGGCACTTAGTTTGTTTGTCGATGGCTGTGAGTTGTTTGCGCCTGATCCTGAGCCTAAGTCTAAGCCTGAGCCCGGCACTGGTGCTTTGGCTGCACTGGCTTTTGCCTGGGGAGCGCTGTCAATATTCAACATCGCGTGCAGTTGATCGGTACTTTTACGGTCTTCGCGTCGAGTTGTGGCTGGGATCTGGATTGAGGCTTCGCTGCGAACTGAAGGGCTCTGCGTCTTAGCAGCAGTTTGATATTTCGGCGCTGGTGCTGTCGGGATTTTTCTGTTGGCTGTGTCGGGTTGCGGCGAAGTATTTTTAGACGATTTTACCGGTCCGCTGGCATTTGTTGCACTGGGTCCCTGCTGAGCCTTGTCCTTACCTGTGACAGGCCTATTGGTCGACTTTGCCAGTGGGGTCGGACGGGGTTTGGACGTTGTTTCGTCGTTTTGATCGGCTTTTAATTTGTTGTGATCGGTTTTATGCTCACTGGCAGGTTTATTCGATCCGCCAGTTTTTGCACCACCTGCTGTAGAGTTACCAGATGCGGGATCGGACACAGTGGTTTCTGAGGAACTTGTACCTGGTGACAAGTTACCACTGAACTTTTTTACTGATTGAGTTGCACCGGCCTTTTGCGAATTCTCAGAATCCGCATCCGTGGGTCTGATGTGTCTGGTGTCAGTACGCGACTTTGAGGGCTGATCCGGTTTGACAGTATTGCCTGATCCGTTTTGATCTGGTCGACTTTCGACAGATTGCTCTTGACTCGATTGACTTCTTTCTACTGTGTTTGAGCCGGCCTGCTCGACAATTTTATGTTTGAACCGATTGCTGCTTTCTACAGGCTTTTTAAACACCCATTCGACAGCAAGCCACCAAATACAAAGTAGTGACAACAGTACGAGCGTTGCTGCGATAAGAGGTGTTGCGTTGGCGTCGAGCATGCAGAATCCATCTAAAGAATAGGTATTTCAATGGTGGATGATACCGCTGTGGGATAGTGTAGTTAGCAAGTAACTCCGTTTTGTAACCAGTGAGGTCGAGCTATCTTCAAATGAAATTTTGACGTGGAGTGTTTTATGGATGTCGTATCTGACAGAAAGACGAAGTCATCTTCACGCCGCATCGAACATTCAATGTTTGCGGCTCCATGATTAAGTTATCGTAATATATTATTCGCGTCAGTCACGCGTTAATTGTTGGTGTGAACTTGACTTGTTATGCAATTCGATCATATTGCAATTGACTTAGATCTTTATGTACATCTCCGGTTTCTGTATTGACTATAAAGAATTTATCGGAGATCTCACTAAGCACCGAGTGCATTCGGATGAGGATTAAATTAACTCGACCAACTTATTGGTGAAGTTTAGCCGGGTCGCCTGTTTCTAAGTCCGTTGCCGGTGCGCTTGCCAGAAGGTTTATGGCCTGCTTTATAGCCTGGGGTTTTATTGCTGCCGCGGCCAGCGCTGCGATTTGCAGACCTTGCTGACGCATTGTGGTTGCGTCGAGACTTGTTGCCAGTTTGCCTGTCGCTCTGGTTTGAGCCCTCACGTGGTGGTAACCCGGTGTGCTGCGTAAGCAAGGTACCAGCGTCAGGTTCCTTGTTGCGGTTTTTCTTCCGGTGAGCGCGGTAACTTCCGGGCTCTGGTTGCCAGTGTGGTATCAGGTGCTTTTTGCCGTTGCCGATTAAGTCTGCACGGCCCATGCTTTTTAATGCTTCACGCAGCATTGGCCAGTTGTCTGGGTCGTGGTAGCGCAAAAAGGCTTTGTGCAGGCGACGCTGTTTGGTATTTTTTGCGATTGGTACTTCATTGCTTTCACGACCGACCTTTGCCAGCGGATTTTTACCCGAGTGATACATAGCGGTAGCCGTTGCCATCGGTGACGGATAAAAGTTTTGTACCTGATCGGCGCGGAACCCGTTGCGCTTGAGCCACACTGCAAGGTTCATCATATCTTCGTCTGTAGTGCCCGGGTGTGCGGCAATAAAGTACGGTATCAGGTATTGCTCCTTGCCCGCTTTTTTTGAGTACTCTTCAAAAAGTTGTTTGAACTTTTCGTAAGTACCAATGCCGGGCTTCATCATTTTATCCAGCGGACCGCGCTCGGTATGTTCGGGTGCAATCTTCAGGTAACCGCCAACATGATGAGTGACCAGCTCTTCTACGTACTCCGGTGATTCAACGGCAAGATCGTAGCGGAGGCCGGAACCAATCAGTACCTTCTTAACGCCTGGTAGTGCTCTGGCGCGGCGATAGAGTTTTATCAGGGATGAGTGATTGGTGTTGAGGTTAGGGCAGATGCCCGGGTATACGCAGGATGGTTTGCGACAAGCCGATTCAATTGTTTTTGATTTACATGCCAGTCGATACATGTTGGCGGTTGGCCCGCCCAGATCCGATACCACACCGGTAAACCCCGGTACTTTATCTCGCATAATTTCTATTTCGCGAATAATAGAGTCTTCGGAACGGCTTTGAATCACTCTGCCTTCGTGTTCGGTAATAGAGCAAAAGGTACAACCGCCAAAACATCCACGCATGATATTGACTGAGAAGCGAATCATTTCATAAGCGGGAATACGTGCGTCGCCGTAAGCAGGGTGTGGCACTCTTGCGTACTGCAGATCGAAGACATAATCCATTTCTTCTGTGCTTAACGGTATTGGCGGAGTATTCAGCCAAAGCTCTCTATTGCCATGACGTTGAATCAGAGCACGTGCGTTACCAGGATTGGTCTCAAGGTGCAGTACTCTGTTTGCATGGGCATACAAGACAGGATCCTTCTTTACCTGCTCATAGTCTGGCAATCTGATAACCGCCTGGTTTCTCAGTTCCGTGTTGCGTTGTATGCGTTGGTCTTTGGTAAGTTCAGATTTCTTTTTAAATTGCAGTGCAATGTCGCGGTCTTTAGTTTGTATGTCTTTATTTTTAACAGCGCTGTTATCAGAATTCTGATTGGAAGTCTGATCGGAGACTTCATAAGGATTGATGTGTTTATCAACTTTGCCCGGTGTATCGATACTGCTTGAATCAATGATTTTTAGATCATCGGGCAGGGTGTTTGTCATGAAAGCGGTACCGCGTACATCGGTAATATCCTTCACCGCTTCACCGGCAGCTACTCGGTGGGCGATCTCAACTAATGCTCTTTCAGCGTTGCCGTATAAAAGAATGTCTGCTTTTGCATCTACCAGGATTGATCGCCGAACTTTGTCCTGCCAGTAGTCGTAGTGTGCAATTCTTCTGAGGGAGGCTTCTATGCCACCTAAAACAATTTGCGAGTCCTTGTATGCCTCTCGACAACGCTGTGCATATACCAGTGAGCAGCGATCCGGTCTTTGGCCGCCGATATCGTCAGGCGAGTACGCATCATCACTGCGGATTTTCCGATCAGCGGTGTAGCGATTGATCATTGAATCCATGTTGCCCGCGGTGACCCCGAAGAACAGATTCGGTTTGCCCAGCGCTTTGAATGGTTCTGCGCTGTCCCATTGCGGTTGCGCGATAATGCCAACGCGGAATCCCTGTGCTTCGAGCAAACGCCCGATGATCGCCATGCCGAAGCTTGGGTGATCGACGTAGGCATCACCAGTGACAATAATGATGTCGCAGCTGTCCCAGCCGAGAGTATCCATCTCTGCACGTGACATCGGTAAAAAAGGCGCGGTGCCAAAGCACTCCGCCCAGTAGCGCGGGTAGGAGTACAGTTCTCTTGAGGTTTTGGCGGCAAAAGCAGATTTTGCTGCAGGCATGGGGTTCTCGCTGCGCGATCAGGTGCACCGCTTTCGCGCGTGCTTAACAGCAGTATTGTACAACAACGCGGGGTTTTGAGTGCTGACAGCAGATTAATGGCAACGTTTTGGCGGCAATTTGTGCTCTGAGTCGCCAGTATTACTGAGAGCTAGCTTTGGGGGAGGCTCTGTTGCAGGCATTTGGTCATGCGAACTGCATCTTCTTTTCGCTGGTAATAACCAGCAACTGTTTCCGTTTCCTGATAGCCGTGGCGGCTGTAAAACAAACGTGCATGTTCGTTGGACTCGCGTACTTCAAGCTGGCAACACTCAAGACCTGCAGTAATTGCGCATTGCTCAAGCCAGTTGAGCACTCTTTGGCCAATACCGGCAGATCGCCAGGTAGCGTCCACACCCAGCAGATTCAGGTGTGCTTTGCTGTATCCGTAGTACATGACACCGAAGCCGATTACATCGCTTTCGTTTTTTGCGGTGACCACGTTAATGTCTGGTGACATAACGCAGCGGCCGATTCTCTCCGGCGTCCAGCTCCACTGCAAGCCGTGCTCGATAATGTCGCGTGACATAGTCGCGATGCTGTAGGCGTCGTTGACGTGGGCAAGTGTGATGGTTGTTTGTCTGGTATCCATCCGTGTGAATCGCTGTTAGTTGAGTCTTTGGTGTTGCTTTTAGTGGTGCCTTTGAACCGGTATCGACGAACGTAGATTTTAATTTGACTGATTTTTCGACACAGTTCAAATTTTCCACCGTGAGGTTGCCAGTATAACGCCGCTTGTGAATGCGGTGGTGAGGTCCAAAATGTTCACATTTCCGGCAACGTGCTCCGGATTTGTAGCAGAGTGTGATCGCTGAGGTTGTTGGATTTCCCGCAGATTGTGTACCCTGCACAGGTCCCTGTACGGCCGGGCAGTGGGCTAATTTGCCGTTTCAGGTGAACCCCATCACTAATCTCACTTCAGGGTTCGTCAATATATTGACTATATAGTTTCAAAATTGATACAGTCCGCTGCATCAATCGCACCTGTCGCGATGTTGCTAAATCGGAGTGAATTAAATGAGACTATTGAAAAGTATTGCCCGGATCGCTTTCATCGGAACGGCACTTGTCTCTCTGTCTTCAGTCGCCCATGCTGGAAAATTCGGTGTACGAGTGCTGGATGCCAACACCGGCCTGCCGGTAGCCAACGCATCGGTTTGTCTTGGCACCGCCGCCGATCGGAATTTGTATGGTACTGGTGTGACTTCATACACTGGTGTTGCTCTGTATGACAATGTACCTGCGTCGTCTGTACTGATCACGGTTTCGAAGAAAAACTATCGCGGTATTGCACTGAGCAACCCTGCTACATCTGACAACGTGATTGCCGATGTTGTAGTGACAGAAGGTATTTCAAGCCGAAAGTGCAGAGCACTTAAATATGTTGACTTGAAACCTGGTATCACCCACGGCGAGCACAATGACGACTGGCCACTGGAGATAACCAATCTCTCTTACTTCCCAAGTGGCAATGACGGTTTTGCTTTTCTGTCATACACCAACGGTAAGCCAACTCACTATCGTGTAAGTACAGATCCGGAATTTAAAGATGCAGAGTGGCTGACATACAGCGACGTTCTGCAATACTCACCAATAAGCACTGATGTTGGTAAGGAGAAGCTTTACTTTCAATTGCGTAAAGAAGTCAGGGCGAGTGGTGGCGTGATGGAAGCTTTTTCTAAAGTGGTAAGCCAGCCAGTTAATATTTAACCGGTGAATAGCTAATAATCTACACCTGGTAAATGTTAGATAGCTAAATTAAGATTTACTGAAGGCCTGGTCGATTTTCGGTCAGGCCTTTTTTTATGCTGCTCGTTAAGTACGGTTTATAGCTTACAGGTGGTTTGTTGTTAGTGTCAGTTTTCCAGAAATCAGGTCGTGCTTTTAAGCGACTCAATTTCTTCTTGCGACAGTGAACGTGCATCCGTTTCCATCATTACTGGTATGCCGTCATTGATGGGGTAAGCGAGGCCTGCCTGCTTGCTCCATAGCTCGTTATCTACCTGTATCAGCTTTCCCTTGGTGACCGGGCAGACAAGAATGTCGAGTATTCTTCTGTCTAGTTTCACGTGTTGTTTCCTTGGTATGAAGGCTGAGCTTGTTGGTTGAAGTAGTTCACGAAACACCAAGTCTTTGTAATAGCTCAGTACTGGTCGTTGTGTATTGTAAATGCAGTGGCTTGTCTGGTCGCAGCTTAGCGGTGGCCGAGTAGGCGGCAAGCGTTGCCTCGTGAAAGCCGCATAATATCAGTTTTCTTTTTGCCGGATAACTATTGATATCACCGACCGCATAAACATCACGGGCGCTGGTTTCAAAGTGTTCTGTGTCTACCGGTATGTGCCTGGCTTCAGTATTTACACCCCAGGACGCTACATCGCTTTGCTTTGGAGAATTGCCCTGACGTACCAGCAGGACGTCTGTCTTATGCATGGTGTTATTGTCGGCGCTCTGCTTAACCGTGATTTGTTCCAGTCTGGAGTTACCTCTAAAGTCTGTCATTTTGCCTTTGATTTGTTGTACAGCATTGCTGCTTACCAGAGTCGATAGTTGAACCAGGCTGCTTTCGGTGGCATCAAGTCGTCTCTTGCGGTGCAGGAACAGCACACTCGCCGCTGTCGAACTTGCGCTGATCGCAGTATCTACCGCTGCCTGACCATCACCAATAACAGCCACAGATTTGTTCCTGAGTTGAGAGGACTCAGTGGCTGCGTAGTGCACTTGTGACCCTTCAAACTGATCTATGCCTTCGGTACGCAACTTAACGGGTGTGAAAGCACCGGCACCTGTCGCAAGAAAAACGTGTTGTGCAGTGAAGGTGCTGCCAGTCTGGGTGGTTGCCAGGTATCGGTCGTTATGTCTCTCGAGAGTCTCGATTGTCTGCTGATAATGGATTGTTGTGTTAAACGGCTCGATCTGTTTTTCCAGCTGCACAATGAAATCGGCTGCGGTTGTGTAAGCCGTGCCGGGAATATCGTAAATTGGTTTGTCAGCATACAGCTCGGTGCACTGGCCACCGGGTCTGTCGAGTGCTTCCACAATGCAGCATTCGACACCCAGTAAGCCGAGTTCGAATGCCTGGAACAAACCAATGGGACCAGCGCCGATAATCAGTGCCTCTGTCTCTACATTAATAGGTGTGATTTTCAAAGCAGTGTTACCGGGGTGCGAGTCTGTGCCAGTGCAATAAACGAGGTTATCCGGATTGTATCTCAGGAGGTGGCGTAAGGCAGGCTGAGTGATGCCACATCGAGCTGCCTGGCAATATCATGGTTTTGGTCTATTTTTACTGTATGTAGTGGATAAGTTTTTTCAGAAACACTATATCAGGCAAACGTCAGGGAAATTAATCAGAATGAGTTCGATAAATCTGTTCTGGCTGGTGTCGAGTGCGTTGTGCCTGTTTGTTGGATGGTTGCTGCGTGGAGGCTACCAGGTCTCGGCGCTTCACACTGCTGAGATCCGTGCAGCGCAGGCGGAGTCACTGGCCGAAGAGCGACTTGATCGTTTGAACGACGCCGAAGTGCAGCTGTTGCAAAGCCAGGAAAATCTCGAGCAGTCAGTTGCTGAAAATTTTTCCCGACAAACTGCTGTCGACACTGCGAGAGCAAGGCTGCAGCAACACCAGGTTGCTGGACGGCAGCAGGTTGATCTGCTGGAAAAGCGCAATCTGGAATTAAAAGAACAGATTGAGGCGATATCAGCCAGAGTATTTGCCGATAACAGCCATCGGATGACTGAGATTACAGAGGTCCATTTGCAGCATTTGCTAACGCCGCTGCGGGAACAAATAGGAGAGTTTAAGCAGCGCGTTGAAGAGGTGTATGACAAAGAGCAGAAAGACCGCTATCAGCTCAAAGCAGAAATCGGGCAGCTAAAAACGTTGAATGAACGGATCAGTGCTGATGCCATAAATCTCAGCAATGCGCTGCGCGGTGATAACAAAACACTCGGTAGCTGGGGTGAACTGATTTTAGAGCGTGTTCTGGAACGAGCCGGGCTGAGTAAAGGCCGCGAGTACGATCGGGAAGTGTCTTTGGAAAATTCCGACGGGGTGCGTTTTAGGCCCGATGCATTGCTGTATCTGCCGGGCAATAAATCAATCATTATCGATTCCAAAGCCTCCATTAAGTTTTATGAAAAATCCCTGCACGAGGCAATTGATGCATCGTCCAGAACCAGTTTTCTACGTGAACATGTTAAGTCGATAAAAAAACATATTGAGGGATTGAGCGCCAAAGGCTACGAAACACTCGAAGGAGTAAACTCACTGGATTTTGTATTGATGTTTGTACCGGTAGAAGCTGCGTTGCAGGCGGCACTTGAGTTCGATGATTCACTCTATTATGAAGCTTATGATCGGGATGTCGTTTTAGTTGGACCTTCATCGTTGATGGTTACCTGCAGAACTATACAAAATGTCTGGCATTCAGAACTGCAAAATAAAAATTCGCGATTGATTGCAAAAAGAGCGGGTGAATTGGTAGACAGGTTCAACGGGTTTGTCACAGAGCTGGATAACATAAGTAAAGCGCTTGAAGCAGCTGTTGTCAGCTGTGAAGGTGCGAGACGAAAACTCGCTACCGGGCGTGGTAATCTGGTCGGACGAGCGCAACAGCTTAGGGAATTGGGAGCTCATACTACTAAGAGTATGGCTACTAAAAACATGGCTGGTAAAAATAAAAGCCAGGCTGTTAAAAACATAGCCGGTGCATCAGGTGGTAAAGCACTGGTAAAAGAGTAGGGTCGATATCGGTTTATTGTGTTTGCTGACCAACTCTTTCGGATCGAGGGGTGCAATTGAATCTTTCCCGATAGCATTTGGTGAAGTGCGACTGACTGGTAAAACCCGCTGCAATTGATACATCAAGAATTGGCAGACTGGTTTCCATCAACAGACGTTTTGCATGTTGCAGGCGTAAGTCCATATACTTTTGCTGAGGTGTGCATTGCATGTGTCTTTGAAAAAGTCTTTCCAGTTGTCGTTGTGATACACCAATTTGAGCGGCAATTTCTCCGGGGCTAAGTCGGTCCTCTATATGATTCGCCATAACTCTGAAGGCCGCTGCGAGCTTGGGTGATTTTCTGGCCAGATCGGTATGTTGCGCTACCCCCTGAACGTCAGTTGCCATGCGAATGCGGTCGTGGAATAGCCAGGTGCAAACATCGGTCACTACTTCATCACCGTAGTCATCTGCAATGAGGTGCGCCATCATGTCGAAGGCACCCGTGCCACCGCAGCAAGTACTGCGATTGTTTTCGATAACATAAACAGATGGGTCTGCCTTGATGTCAGGGAATGCTTCTCTGAAAGCATCAATGCTTTGCCAGTGGATAGTGCAGCGATGCCCTTGCAGCAAGCCGGCATGCGCCAATAACCAGGCACCAGTGCTGACGCTGCCGATGCAGGCAGTGCTTTGCGCGTGATGCTGCAACCAGCGGATAGAATGCTCTGGTTTATATAGCTGGGTGTTTACACCGCCACAGACAAAGATGCGATCAAACCGGTCTGCTAAGTCTGGTCTCTGATCTGGTGTTAGCGTAATACCGTTGCCAGCATTGATCGTACTTCCGTCGTCAGTCAGGAATGTCCAGCGATACAATTCTCTGCCGGAGGTTACGTTGGCAGCCCGATAAGGTTCAACCGCCGAACTGAAAGCCAGCATGGCAAGCTCGGGCGTGAGTAGAAAACCAATTTCAATCGGAGAGACGCGTGTAGTCATCAGGATTACAGTATCAATGTGACGACGAATTTACGACAAAAATATCGAGCGTAAGAGCCTCGAGTCGCAATTGGTGACCGTCCCAATCCATGCAATTAAGTTATGAATGGTGCTAAGTTTCTGTTTTTTTGTTTGTTTTTCTGGTTATTGCACTTATAATTGTGATAACTGCGTGGATGTTCGTGAGGTTTTCCAGCGATTGCGTAGCTTGCGTTTTTAATACTCCTGCTGCTCTGATCTCCTAACCTCGGGTAAAGCCCCGGGTCACACCTTACGCCCTCCAGGTGGTGTTCATCGCTGGTGGAAGCCGGCAATTTAGTAGAAGTGCTGTAGTGTAGCGCGTGTAATATAGAGATCTGATTTACAATGTCTGAAAAGCAACAGGGAACCGTTAAGTGGTTCAACGATGAGAAGGGCTATGGCTTTATCTCACGAGAAAGCGGTAGTGATTTATTTGTCCACTTTCGTTCAATTATCGGCGAAGGGCGTCGGACTCTGGTAGAAGGCCAGTCCGTTTCTTTTGTTGAAACCGAAGGCCAGAAAGGTCCGCAGGCTGAAGAAGTAACGCCTGAGTAGAGTTACCTGAGTAACTACC
>CAYLZS010000287.1:0-4035 GCA_964388065.1 uncultured Granulosicoccaceae bacterium | reverse complement strand
GGTCTGCACTGGCGAGAGATGGGGTAGGCAGCATAATTATTTGTACTGTTCCGTTTTCAGGGTCGACAACTCTGCCCTGGCGAGGAGTCAGGACTGCGAGATCTTTATAGTCCGTTGTTTCGATTGCGCCTTCTTCGTCCTGTCCTTCGTCGAGATCATCGGACTGACTGTTGCTATTGCTTGCTGTCTTGTTGCCTGAGTTACTGCGCGAATTAGACTTGACGCCTGGTATTTTGACTTTCTCAGAGCCGTCAATCGGTTTATCGCCATAGGCGACATTGCCGTTTTCATCGATGTATTTGTAAACCTCCGCACTGACCAGTTGAGTGCCTGCCAGTTGAGCGCTTGTTAGTGCAACGATGAATAAGGTAGTTTTGACAAAAGCCTTCACGCTTTTCTCCTGCAAGTTCGTATCTTCGCTGCTGTACAATCAAGTTTCAGGCCGCGGACTGTTCTTGCCGGGAGACATTTGGGTGGAATGCGACGTGGTGCTCATCACCTCTGAATATGGGTCAAATACTGTAAGAACCTGACAGTTACCAATTTCGCTGTAGCAGGCGTATAACCTCTGCTGCAGTTTGCGCTCTTTCGTCGGGTTTTTTGTGTAAACAGTGAAGCACGGTGTCTTCGAGAACCGAAGGTATATTCGCTAACTCCGATGGTTTGGGTGGTTCGTCCTGCAGTGTGGACTTAATCACTTCATCTATGCGTTCACCCTGTGCCGGGGTGCGACCTGTCAGCGCTTCGTACAAAACTATACCCAGACTGTAAATGTCTGTTCGCAAGTCGATGTTCGGATCCCGTTCTATCTGCTCTGGTGACATATAAAATAAAGTGCCCTGTAGTTTTTGATAACCAGTCATAGCAGGGTCTTCAATTTGAGGTTGTTGAATTTCGTCTTCGAGTTCGGATTGTAGTGCAGATGGCTCGCCATCTTCGCTCCAGACTTTTGCCAGGCCCCAATCAAGTAGTAACACTTCACCGTACGGGCCCACCAGAATGTTTTCGGGTTTGATATCCCGATGGATTACGCCATGGGTATGTGCACACTCAAGCGCCCTGGCCACTTGAATTATGATATCGACCATCTGGTATAGATCGTATCGCTCTCGATAATCAAAGACTTCCCGGAGGGTGTAGCCGTGTACCAGTTTCATCGTAAAGTAGTAGTGCCCCTTGTTGTCCCGACCGAGCTCGTAAGTAGGCACAATATTGGGATGTTGCAGAATTGCCGACACACGTGCTTCTCGCAACAGACGTTTCTGTTCGACCGCATCATTTGCAAATTCTGGTAACAGCGACTTGTAACAGATAGTGCGGTTCAAACTCATGTCTTTGCAGGACTGAATAAGAGACTTGCCGCCTTTGGCAACGGTCTTGAAAAAGGCGTAGCGAAAATTCGGATCGAGTTTTGTTGCCAGATCTTTGTCTGTTTGCTCGATAAACAGTGTCGGGTTTTCGGGCAGCTTTAGTTTGGGATACTCGCTCACGCTGAATGACCGGTCTTGAATTGCCTTAAGTGTACCTCACCGTTCCGGAAGTGCGAGATAGTAAATAGGGGAGGGAGGTGAATGCGGGTGCTGAAAATAAAAAATCCCCGCACAAAGGCGGGGATTTTTAGTGAGCATAATGCTTTGCTCGATTTACCACATAGTGATTACTTGAGTGCTTCAGTCGTTGTTTTGATAACCGCAGCGGCCACTTTGTATGGATCTGCGTTGGAAGCAGGCCGGCGATCTTCAAGACGACCTTTCCAGCCGTCTTCAATGGTGCCTACCGGTATGCGGATGGATGCACCCCGGTCAGATACGCCGTAGCTGAACTGGTCAATCGATTGCGTTTCGTGTGCGCCAGTCAGTCGCTGGTCGTTGTCTGCGCCATAAACACTGATATGGCGTTGAATGTTCTTGCCAAATCCTTCGCAGATTTTGGTGAAAATATCTTCTTTGCCAGATTTGCGCATTGGGCCGTTGGAGAAGTTTGCGTGCATGCCCGAACCATTCCAGTCCGTGTCACCGAGTGGCTTTGGATGCCAGCCTACCGACACATTATATTTTTCAGCAGTTCGTTCAATCAGGTAGCGAGCCAGCCAGATTTCGTCACCTGCGCGCTTGGCACCTTTGGCGAAAATTTGAAATTCCCATTGACCCGCCGCAACCTCAGCGTTAATACCTTCAACGTTCAGGCCGGCTTCGAGGCACATATCGAGGTGCTCTTCGACAATTTCCCGACCGTAGGCGTTCTGGCCGCCAACGGAACAGTAGTAAGGTCCCTGTGGTGCCGGGAAACCTTTCTCAGGAAATCCCAACGGCTGGTTTGTGTCGACATTCATCAGGAAGTATTCCTGCTCAAAGCCAAACCAGAAATCATCGTCATCTTCTTCGATAGTGGCGCGGCCGTTGGAGACGTGAGGAGTACCATCGGCGTTCAGGACTTCAGTCATCACCAGGAAGCTGTCTTTCCGATCCGGATCAGGAATGATCGCGACCGGCTTTAACAGACAGTCTGAATCATTGCCTTCTGCCTGTTCAGTCGAGCTGCCATCGAATGACCACATCGGGCAGTCTTTGAGCTTGCCGCCGAAGTCACTGCGGACCATTGTTTTACTGCGTAGGCTTTGGGTTGGCTGATAGCCGTCGAGCCAAATGTACTCTAGTTTGCTTTTCATGATCGGAACTCTCCAATAATCATCGTCTTACAATTGTTTCACTCACCTGCTCCGGCGGGCCGGAGTCGGTGATAAGGTTAGTCAGGTCGCGGGGTGTCAAATATACCGGAGGAGCGTGGTAACCGCTGATTCCCAGCGCGACATTCGCTGGCATCTACAGAGGCCGACTCGCTCGGCGGAGATTATGGCCCCTTTGGACTGTGATCGTGAACGTTACTGGTTTGTTGCCGTTTTGTGGTGCGCTATTTTTGCATCAGGGTGATTCGTTTTTTGCAGCACTATACTCTCGTATCTGGCTTTACTGGTATCACTGCCTGTTATCACCCTGGACCAATCACTCAGGTCGAAACGTTCATTTGCTACTGGTAGGAAGTTACCAAACTTCCTGGCTGTGTACCATGAGTATAAGTTCGCGAGGGTTGTTAGTTGAGTGTTATTTGATCAATCCGAATTCTAGTTTTCTCAGCACCGTGTGTTTGAGCGCCGTATTCAAACTAACAGGAATAAAGCTTACAAGCCGCATTTGATCTGACCTGCTCAAAATTTCCGCGAAAATGTTACATTTGAGAGTACTCAAGTAGTCATCCGCCAGGATGATCTGTGTTTAATTCGGCGACCAAGCTAAAATTGAATACGACGGATTTACCCACCCCCATTAATCTTAATATTTGTTACGGAGTCATTCTTTGCAATTCGATCTGAATACCTTTCAGGGGTTGATCGCTGCGCTGCAGCATTACTGGAGCGAGCAGGGATGCACGGTTCAGCAACCTTATGATATGGAAGTTGGTGCCGGCACTTTCCATAGCTCCACATTCCTGCACGCTATCGGGCCCGAGCCCTGGAATGCCTGCCATGTGCAGGGTTCTCGTCGGCCGACAGATGGGCGTTATGGCGAAAATCCGAATCGACTGCAGCACTACTACCAGTTTCAAGTAGTAATGAAGCCGTCACCGGATGACTTTCAGGAGCTCTACCTCGGTTCATTGAAAGCGATTGGATTCGATGCGCTGGTGCACGATATCCGCTTTGTCGAAGATAACTGGGAATCTCCAACACTCGGTGCCTGGGGGCTGGGCTGGGAGGTCTGGCTTAACGGTATGGAAGTAACCCAGTTTACCTACTTTCAGCAAGTTGGCAGCTTGCCCTGCAAGCCTGTGATGGGTGAAATTGCCTATGGCCTTGAACGTCTTGCGATGTACATACAAGGCGTTGACAGTGTCTATGATTTATTATGGTCAGACGGTCCGTCCGGTCCGGTGACTTATGGTGATGTGTTTTTACAAAACGAAATTGAACAGTCGGCGTACAATTTTGAACACGCCAATGTCGATGCACTGTTTCAAGCGTTCGAAGCCGCTGAAGCC
>CAYLZS010000286.1:0-3754 GCA_964388065.1 uncultured Granulosicoccaceae bacterium | reverse complement strand
TTCGAGTGGTGAGAGCTCTCGGCCGTTGGTCAGGCTGGCTGACTCAACGTTCATCAACCAGCTAAGTGCCATTGGCAATAACTCTCGATACACTTCGAAACTATCTGCCATACATAAACCTGCGAAAGTAATCAGAGCTTTGTCGAGTGTTTTTATTGCTAGTGTTTTTATTACTAGTGCTTTTCAGGCAGATCTCTATCAGGTGATTCTCCCAGCTGATGAGCAGAAAAATCACGAGGGTTCGGATCGGAATGCTGCCATCAGGTAGTCAACCATTGACCAGATAGTCAATGCTGCTGCAGCATATAAAAAGAGTACGCCCATGCTGTAGATGGGTAAACCGAATAGATCCACCTTGTGCAACAACATGGCAAGCGCGGTTATTTGCATGGTGGTTTTTAGCTTGCCCAGATAACTGACAGCAACCTTGGCCCGAGAGCCGATACTTGCCATCCATTCCCGCAGTGCTGAAATGGTTATCTCCCGGCTGATGATAATTATTGCAGGTATGGTAATCCACCAGCTGGATGCGTCTTCAACAATTAGTATAAGCACTGTTGCGACCATTAGCTTATCGGCAACCGGATCAAGAAAAGCGCCGAACTCGGATTCGATGTTCCACTTGCGCGCAAGGTGGCTATCCAGCCAGTCTGTGATTGCAGCCAGCAGGAAGATTGCACAACTCAGTGGCCGTGCCCACGGTGCATTAATATAGAACACCACCAGTATTACCGGCAGCAATAAAATACGAGCAACTGTCAGAAGCGTCGGGGTATTAAGTGTCATATGCCAAACTTACTAATATCTCTGTTACTTTGTTCCATGTTTCACCTGTTGAATTTCAGATCGGTCAATACCGGATCATTGAATACCAGATCAGATGTGTGTCAGGCAGTTTCCGCCCTGCAGTACACATAACTATAGTACTTCACGATAGCGTGTAACCATAACGCGTCACCTTAACGTGTCTGGACCGTGTCAGGCATTGCTTTCATGAAAAAATTCGTAGACTTGTTGTGCCAGATTTTTACTGATGCCGGGCACGTTCGATATATCTTCTTCACTGGCTAATTTTAACTCCCTGATTCCACCAAAATGTGTCAGTAACGCCTTTCTTCGCTTCGGGCCCAAACCGGCAATATCTTCCAAAACCGATTTTCTTCTGATTTTTGCACGCGATGCGCGGTGACCAGCTACAGCGTATCGGTGCGCTTCATCGCGGATCTGCTGGATCAGGTGCAGTGCCGGTGAGTCGTGACTCATGTGTACTTCCCTGCCCTGCCGACACAACAACAATGATTCTTCCCCGGGCCTTCTGGCGGGACCCTTTGCTACACCCACAATCTGCATGTCTGTATCCAGCTGAAGATCAGTGATCACCTCGGTCGCTATTCTAACCTGCCCTTTGCCGCCATCGATAAATAATACTTCCGGTATTCGTTGCTGTTCCTTTATGAGCCGGGTGTAGCGTCGAGTGAGTGCCTGGCGCATCGCTGCGTAGTCATCACCCGCTGTGATGTCGCTTATCTTGAATCGACGATACTCGGCTTTGATCGCGCCCTCCACTCCGAAAACGACACAGGATGCTACAGTAGATTCACCCGACAGGTGGCTGATATCAAAGCATTCCATACGGGCTGGCAGCTCATCCAGCTCGAGCAGTTGTCGGAGCTTATCCTGCCGCTCTGCCATGCCGCTGCGAGACGCGAGCCGCGCTTCCAATGCAATCTTGCCATTTTCATAAGCATTTTCAAGCCATCGACGCTGTTCGCCTCTGACGTTGTGTACAAACTCTACCGATGATCCCATACGCAAATGCAATGCCTGCTGAACCAGCTCAGCACCTTCGATTTTACATTGCGTGATGATTCGCTGAGGCACATCGTGTTGCATGTAAAACTGTGACACAAAACTACTGACAACCTCCTCAACCGTTGCATCCGCCGGGGTCGCAGGAAAAAACGCTTTGTTACCCAGACTAACGCCGTTGCGGATAAAAAATATTTGTACACAGGCCTTGCCACCATGCTGATAACAGGCGACCACATCGATATTGCCTTTTGCACTTTCTACATATTGAGACTGATTAACCGACTTCAGGTTTTTAATTTGATCACGCAATCTTGCTGCTGTTTCAAATTGCAGGTCAACTGATGCACGCTCCATGTCCTGCACCAGGCCGCTAATGACTTCATTGGTACGCCCTTCGAGAACTTTTATAGTCATATTAACATCGCGTCGGTAATCCTGCTCGTCGATCAATCCGACACAGGGTGCAGTGCAGCGATTAATCTGATACTGCAAACAGGGACGCGAGCGATTTTTAAAATAGGAATCTTCACACTGACGTACTTTAAAAAGCTTCTGAATATAGCGCAGTGAATTTTTAACAGCACCTGCATGCGGGTATGGACCAATTGTCTTGCCACTGGTTTTTTTACTGCCGCGCCGGTAAGACACTCGCGGAAAGTCCTGATCGGTTGTGATGTGTACGAACGGATAACTTTTATCATCACGCAACAGAATGTTGTAGCGCGGTCTTTTTTCTTTAATGAGATTGTTTTCAAGAATTAGTGCTTCAATTTCATTGTTGGTAACCGTGAGTTCAACATTGGCAATTTGTGCCACCATGATGCGAGTTTTTGCAGATCCGGGATCTTTCTGGAAATAACTCGATACCCGTTTTTTTAAGTTTCCTGCTTTACCTACATATATGGTATCGCCCTGCAGGTTGAGCATCTGGTAGACGCCCGGGCGCTGTGTTACCGTTTTAAGAAACTGCTGAGGATTAAAACCTGGTTTATCGGATTCTGTACTTTGTGAAGATTCAACAGACCGCTTATTTTCACCCGAATGATTACCCGCACCTTCACGCTCAGTATCCGTGTCACGCAGGGCGGCACTGTTCGATGCGCTTTCTTTACTGCCTGCGCACGGTTCGGAAGCATTGGGTTTATCAGAACTGTTCATAAGAATCCGATCTTATAACACCCTTTGAATTGCCCGGCTATAACCCTGAGCAGCCTCGGTGCTAGACTTTCTGCAAACTGCCAAGGAAACCATTATCCATACCGATTTCAACCAACTGTACCAGGGAGTCTACGGCAAGCTTCTCGAACGCGCGACGCTTGTAGGTGCTAACTGATTTCGGACTCAGCAACAACAGATCACCCACCTCAGTTGGCTTGTGTCCTTTCATTAATAGCAACGCAACCTGGAGTTCACGCCGCGAGAGAGTGTCAAGCGGATTAGCCTTACTTTCAGCGTTGGCGGCTAACGCAGCCACTGCCGATTGGTTTGCTATCTCACGCGATACGTAGGTGCTGCCCCGCATCGCGCAGTCTATAGCCTCACTGACTTCTTCTGTGGCGGAAGACTTTGTCATATAACCACGTATGCCAGCTTGTAACACCACATGAGAAACCGGTCGCTGCTGCATGCCCGTGAGGAGAATTATTTTCAATGCTTCATTGATTTGAAGCAGTCTCAGGGAAGTAGAGATACCATCCAGACCCGGCAGGTGATAGTCCATAAAAACAATATCGACAGACTTATTGTTGACAATGTTAATGCTGTCTTCGCCAGTGGATGCCTCAAACACTTTCTCTTCTGTTTGCGGCAGAGACTCGATAATCATGCGAAGACCGGATCTGAATAAATCATGATCATCGACAAGCAGAATGTTGGGCAAGCTTTCAGGCATCGGGAGTAACTTAAAAATACCTCCTTCGGAATCGCTATTTTAAAGCACATC
>CAYLZS010000285.1:0-5664 GCA_964388065.1 uncultured Granulosicoccaceae bacterium | reverse complement strand
GCGGTGGGCACAATCAACGCTGCGGCCAGCGTCACGATTGCGATAAACACCATGATACTGAAAAATACACCGTCACTGGTAGTCACTTAACCATCCTCACTTATAAAGGCTCATCGGGACGAAACAAATTAATATCCATGCCGAGCCCGCGCGCTTTAATTTTATCTGCAAATTTAGGCACCAGCCCGGTAGCCTGATACTGACCCATGATTTTGCCGTCTTCATCAAGCCCTTTACGCTGGTAAGTAAATATTTCACTCATCGTGATGATATCTCCCTCCATGCCTTGAATCTCCTGAATACTGGTCACGCGACGGCTGCCATCTTCCATTCGTTCAAGCTGCAGAACTACATCTATAGCGGAAGCAATTTGCGATCTCATTGCAGATAATGGCAGTTGCATTCCAGCCATGGCGACCATGTTTTCCAGGCGGCCCAGTGCGTCTCGCGGTGTGTTAGCGTGCAAAGTAGCCAGCGACCCGTCATGCCCGGTATTCATCGCCTGAAGCATATCGAGTGCTTCACTGCCACGAACCTCACCAATTATGATTCTGTCGGGCCTCATTCGCAGGGAGTTTTTTACCAGATCACGCTGATTGATCTCCCCTTTACCTTCAATGTTTGCCGGTCGTGTTTCTAAGCGAATAACATGAGGTTGCTGCAATTGTAGCTCGGCTGAATCCTCAATGGTCACAATGCGTTCGCGAGGCGAAATAAAGCCGGATAAAATATTAAGCATTGTGGTCTTACCGCTGCCAGTGCCACCGGAGACTAAAATATTTAACCGAGACTTGACCACAGCTCTCATTACTTCAGCCATAGAATCAGTCATACTGCCAATCGCAATTAAATCATCGGTTGACAGTTTTTCTTTCATAAAACGTCGAATCGAAATACAGGCACCATCAATAGCAAGTGGCGGAATAATCGCATTAACACGGCTGCCATCTTTCAAGCGCGCATCAACCATGGGTGACGATTCATCAATACGTCTGCCAACTCCTGTAACAATGCGATCAATAATATTCCGCAAATGTGCGTCGTCACGAAACGTTAATCGGGTTTTTTCCAATTGCCCGTGCCGCTCAACATAGACAGAGTCATACTTATTGATGAGAATATCCGCGATGGAAGGATCTTCAAGCAACGCTTCCAGCGGTCCAAGCCCCAGAATTTCATTCTCTATACCGCGAACAACTCTTTGCCTGGAGCTTGCAGACAAGGGAGCACTCTCTTCATCAAGCAGACGCGCCGCTGCTTCACGGATTTGCCCTCGGGCAGCTCTCTCTGGCATCGTGGTAACAAGCGACAGATCCAGCGCATTCATCAGCATCTCATGAATTTTGCGCGTCCAGTCAGTTTCCAATTCATCACTGACTTCTGACGTACCTTGCTGGAAACTTCGCGACGGGCCGGGAACAGGCACTGGGGGCATGTTATCAACCGGCTCCTGACCAATGCCGGGAGCGCTCGTCAGTTTGTTTTTTTGATTGTTGAATCCTAAAACCACATCATCTCCATTCGAATAAGGCTATTAGTATTACTCGTCTATTCTAAGGGCTCAGTTTCGAAAACTCTTCGAAGCAGACCACCTTCCACCAAAAATACCTTTCGACAGTTCTTCTTTTTCCGGAAAAAGCGAGGCAGCCAGCTGCAGCACACTTTTGCTAAGCGGTGCTTTGCCATATTTTTTTAGCAGTGGAACCGCATTGTCTCTTGAGAAAGACATTTTTTTAAAGTCATTTGGCAGAGTAGAAATTTTAAAACCATCAAATGCATCCTGAATATCACTCAGCAGCAACACATTTCGCTTATCAAATCTGTTGATAACGACTCGCAATCGATCAGCTGGCACGCCCTGATCTCGCAGCAATCCGATAATCTGTCTGGTTTGACGAAGATCACTTAAGGTTTGTTGCATCACAATACAAACCTCGCTGGCCATCTCAACCGCGTGATAGGTAATCGGGTCCAGTTGACGCGGAATATCGACGACTATTTGATCGTATCGGTCACTGATTAAATTAAACAGGTTAGCAACAGTAGTTTGCGGAATTTCCCACGGAGAAAATACCTGATTGCTATAGCTTGACAAGATATCTATGCCGTATTGCGCCTGAGTTACACAAGCGTCGAACAATGTCGCATCTATTCGTTCATTCGATATAAGCGCCTGCGTCAATTGCATTGTGCTGGACTCATCGAATTGCAGCGGCAGATTGCCGTACTGAAGATCTAAATCCACCAGCAGAGTCCGGGTGCCATCATCACGTCGTGCCAGTGAGTATCCGAGTGCAGTTACCAGTGATGATGCACCGGCTCCACCCTTTGCTGAAATAAAAACAGCCAACGAAGCGTTTGATGAACCCAGCTCAATTTGTTGCTGTTCATTGGCGAGTCGATGAACGGAAGACATCAACTCGTCCGCGTAGAGTGGACGGGTTTGAAAATCGCGAGCACCTGCTCGCAACGCGAGGCGCATCATTTCGGGCTCTTCATCAGGACCTACCAGTAAAATCGGAGTTCTGTTTCTTCGAACTCTGCTGGCCACAGAATCAAGTACAGCCCGCCAGTTATCGGATAAGTCCAGAATTACGACACTACTTGTAACCGGTAAGTCTTCAAAGGGATCGACTGCATTGTCACGCAGCAGTTTGCGACTGATATCTATACCCGGATCGTCCTGTAGAATTTGCTCCAGTTGATTTAAGCCCGTGCTCGAATGCCCGACGATCGCTACGTTGATTGAACTACTCATACTCTATGCCTAAGTCTCCTTAACAAAAATCCGCGCCATCCGGATTTCTGCCAAGGCTCTCCGCAGGCCTGGTTGTGGTAAATGGTGGTGCTGTTAAAAGCGGAGCGACAAATCCTGAAACAGTGGCAGGTATCAACATCTGGTGGGTGTAGTTTTGAATACTTACTTCAACCAGTCTGGTGGCACCTCGTGTAGCAGCAGGAGCACCAGCTTCTGTCAGATACCGCACGCCTATATTGGCTGTTGAGATCCCCGGCACCATACTGCCACCATAAATGGCAACATCAGCAACTGCGGGATCATTAAGCGGACACACGGCAGCAACCCTGGCACCGCGCTGTGTCATTGAATCCAGAGCACTCCAGACAAACATCATGCGCGCTACTTCCAGCAGGGCGAACATAATAAAAAAGAACACACCGGCAACGATTGCAAACTCAACTAAATACAGCCCTCGTTGCCTGCCCTTACCCAAAGTCTTTCCGAATCTCATTGTAGTGCCCTCATCGTACTGCGAGCGACCAGATCGAACTCCATGTCAAAATTCTGCGATAGAAACCCCATGCCATTCAGCACCGGTGACAGTGGTCTAAACGTGTAGGTAGCGGTTGCCTGAAAGTGCTCTCTAACCGCCGGAGCAGTACCCTGGTCGAGCTGAACAATCGTTACATCGCCAATGTCAAAACCAACAAGCACAGGGTCACCTGCACCGTTAATATTGCCATATACTGCCAGGTTTTTCGCATTAGCCACTATGCCAGTCTCTATGTTGCCAGCACCGTCGAAGGCATCATCGGCAGCGTACCGTGCGGCATCACGAACTGATTTTGTTAGTGTATTAAAATCCATAAACACACGGGTAAATTCAAACGATACCAACATCATTACCAACAGAAACGGAGTTACAAGCGCCATTTCAAGCGTGGCAATGCCGCGTTGCCGCTTTAAATCTTTACGGCAAGTATTCATGTTGCCGGGTTCCCCGGGTCATTGTACAACTGAATAATCTCGGGGCCTCCCAACGACGGTGCTGTATCACCGGGGATACCTGAAGCTGAACAGTCATCAATCAGCTCACCGACAATGTAGTTATTCTGCCCACCTTGCCCAATGCTCTCTTGTATAAAGTAACAACCCAGAGCAAATACGTTCACTGTAGATTGACCATTCTGAATGCCATCGCAATCTGCAATTGGCACTGCCAGAACCCGACGAAATTCTTCACCGCCACTTTCAAATGGCCCTTCACTGCGATATCTAGCGGCGTATTGGGAGTGAGTTAACGGCTCATCGGTGACTAGGTCTGGAGGGAAGTCACTGGCACTCAAGCTACCCTGGTAAATTCCAAATCGAGTGTTAAGCCCCTGAGATACAGGGCCAACTAAATTACCGGGCTGCGTATCAATCGGGCCTATCGCATTCACACAGCTATTAAAGCCTCCGGCCAGATTATCCCGTACCACGTTACCGCCGCTGCCACCTAAACGTAACAAGTGATAATTGCCAGGCCCTACACCGTCCGGATCATCCGGGAACTGATCAGCGCAGACTGCCGGAACACCGCCACCGCCGTTACCGTTCCCATTACCACCCTTGCCCCCGTTACCGTTACCGTTACCTCCGCCGCCATTACCTGCATTGGTTCCAGCACCAAACTTCAGGCACTGAACACTGCCGTCTCCAATGGGCAGACCTCCGAGGGTATCGTTATCCGGGGTGGGATCAGCCGGGTCGCCACATACCAACAGGGGAGCAATATCGCAAACCTGTCCGCCTGCTAGCGGCGACGGGCCAGCAACTGCAGTAGACCCTATCGTCCAGGTATCGCCCACCCCGGGTAATACCCGGGCAAACCACATGCCGATGGTGTGGTTAGTTGAGGTAGCTCTAACATAATTCGCATTTACAGTTGTCAGTACGAAAGGATCCAGCGTGTTGCTGAACTCGAAAGCCACTGTTACACCTGAACCCATCTCACCCTCAAGATGCTCGACAAATGTTGCGGCACCATGATTGGAAGCTACAGCGGTATTTCTATCATGAATCTGTAGTGATTTTGCAGCACTCAACGCCGCAGCATCGAGAGCATTCTGCATCCGTGTAACGTTGACAAAAGCATGGCTGGAATCTATCGCCAGGCCAGCTACACCAACCATTACAAGCATTCCAACAGCAACCAACGGAAGAATACCGCCGTGTTGCCTGCATTTACAGCTTGATAATTCAGTCATATCCGTGACTCCTTAGAAAGCGGTCTGATCAATAGCAATTATGTAAGTGTTAACTCTTATTCGGAATTTTGAACAGTACCCACCACTGGTAAAGGTGAGTTGTTCTGCGTGGTTCGCTCCTGACGTGCTCCCTGCGATGCGGCTTCATAGCCGGCGATGGATGCTTCAGCTGCAATGCCTGACAATTCCTCGGGACCCAGTTCCTGCGGAGCACTGGCAGTTGCCGGATCATAGATTTGCGCGGCGACCATGTTGCGCACAGAATTTCCGAAGTCTTTCTGAACTCTGGCAGGCTCTGGGAAACCGCATCCCGCCAGAACCAGCATTACTCCAGCCATCAATGGTGTTAACAACATTTTTTCATTAGTGTTTTTCATATCCCTGCCCCGTTTAAAGGTCGTGTCCAAAAGTTACTCCGTCAAAACCGCCTTCCAGATTGCGCCGCCGATTAATTGCGGCAGGCTCCTGTAAAGACTCCATACGTCCCAAAACATAAAATTCAAAATCGTTTGGTGGAACAAAGCTGTCTGTGGGTAACCTGATTTTGTCTGGCGAAATAGGCTTTGCCAGGTGAGGAGTCACAAAGATAACCAGTTCAGTCTGACCAGACAGGTACTCCTGACTACGAAACAGACTTCCAATGACAGGTATATCACCCACACCAGGCAATCTGGT
>CAYLZS010000284.1:0-19368 GCA_964388065.1 uncultured Granulosicoccaceae bacterium | reverse complement strand
TCGTCGAGCTGATCACACAAGTCGTCCAGAAGTTGTTCTTCGTCACTCGTGAGATCGTCAAACCGTCTATCGTCAAGCGGCTCAATTTTGGCTGCAAGATCATCCAGAATTTTCTTTTGTTCTGGCGATGGCTTTCTATATTTACCGTGCAATTTCAATTTAACTTCTGTATCTGGGGGGCTGGATACTGAGGCAATGTCGTACCATTTCCATCCAGGATTCTCTTCTTTAAATAACTCCATCGCTTCGGTGAGCTTCTGATCCGCTAGTCTCTCTGCAAGATCGGGATCGTGGATAGAGTGGAGATCACCAAAGAGGTCATGCGTTGTCTTGCCTTTGTTCAAGAGATACAGGTCGAGGGTGACGAATTTGAGTAGCGGAGATTCGGAGGTAAGCGAACCATTAATCGCTTGCTTAATGGTGTAGACGGGAATATCGGGATCAAATGATGCCTTTTCCCATATCTGCAATTGAAGTTTCTTGTTATCGGTTGCCGCAAATGCCTTAGCCTGTGTGTCAGACAAGATATCTGCCGCGTAGGCTTTGAAGATTTTCGAATGCAAACCGGCCAGGCGCATGTGCTGATCGTACTGGAGCCCGGTGAGCTGCAGCATAGAGCAGATATCCGCCTTCGTATATTGCGGGTCTTTGCTCAGTTTAACGATTGCGGAATAATACTGAGCTGGGTGTGGCTGCTGTCTGTGTAAGTTCTCTACGATACTGGCAAGGGCGGCTTGTTCGTCGTCTACCCTGACGCAAGGAACAAGATAGTCCTCATTGATTACCTTTTTAGATAGTAGATGGGACAACGCATTAAAGCGACGTCTACCCGCAGCAACCTTGTTTTCGGAGTCGATGGTTAGCGCTTGGTATACACCGTTTACTTTTATTGATTCTACAAAGTCGGGTTCTATCGTCTTTGATTTGCGCATGTTCGCCGCGGATAACGATAGGGTAGAAAGCGGAACTCGTATTACCTCTCGTGTTTGGTGAATCCCAGAAGAATACTCATCGGTGTCGGTAGGTTTTACTGCTTGTTCAGTTGACATATTCTGATTCCGTTTGGTTTATGCAAAATTGCAAGTAACACTCAACGGCTGTTTAATCGGCGGTGCCAGACTGCAGCTTGCCTGCACCGCGATAGCGGCATGGTCTTGCACAGAGAGCAAATCGCCGTATTCGTAAACAGTAATTTTCCACCAAACTGCGATAGCGTTATGTATCTAGCAGTATACCGGCTGCGTGTGTCTACCCTATTTAGAGTGCTGGGGAAGTCATTCTGAGATTATAAAGTGCCCTTCACGAAAACGACGTTGTCTACACAGAATCTGTTAGCGCCACCACCTCCAAACCACATCGTGAGATTAACAGTGTGGTTGAACTGAGCAATAAAACTCGTCGAGACCGTCCGATACTCCGTACCAATTTCAACAGTCGTTTGGTGAACAGCAGCGAAAGATGGAGGACCCTCTTCAACTCGCATGATCGGTGTGTGTGGAACGTCAGCCTTAATATCTGCTGAGTACGTGTATCTGACTCCAGGTTCTAGTTGAAATAATCCTTGAGCGGTCATGAGGCTGGCGTTTTCTGGCAAAACAGAACTGTCGCGGGAACTTAGACAGTATTCAGCCCCAAAGGTAGATAAATCAAATGCGTTAGAAGTCCAGCCTGCCCTTCCCTGATTAAACCGAGCATTTTGAAGAACATTGATTCCGGGTTCTTCTGGAAATGTGTTGACTGTAACGGTATCAATCGGCTCGGAGGGTGGCACATCGAGTATACAGTCAGGATCATCGGACCAGACACACGTACCGGCTATCCTTTCATCAAAATTTGAAACACCATCGCCGTCATAGTCGAACTGTGTATGCTGATGCGGGGCATCGATACTAGTGTTTCCATCTGCAAGGAAACTCTGGTTCTGCTGGGATATCTCAACGTCAAAACCATTAAGAATTTCAGACCAGACGATTACTATACTATTTTGTTCATCTATATTAACACCAGTGATATCGATAGACACCGATTCCACCGATCTCAAAGTAAAGTTCTGCCTGGGGCCGGAGTTAACCGATATACCAAGGGTTAGCGGATTTCCATCCAGCACACTTATCTGTCGAATAGAATCTGGTGACAATTGCACTTCGGTGGTATTGCCTTCGCTGCCACCGCACGATGATAAAAGTATCGCAATGATTACGAATAATCCACGCGAAATGTCGGTTGTTTTTATCCGGCTGGAGATCATAACTCGCCTTCCACCAGTACTACGTTGTCGACACAATAATTGTTGGATGTACCATCACCAAATTGCAGCGAGATAAGTACGGCTTGTTCTGTTTCGGCGATGAAGCTTGCAGAGACAGTGCGATAGGTAGTGTCAATGGCAACCGTAGTGGCATGAGCCTCTCTAAAGTCTGGTTCTGGACCATGAAGAGCGAGTGTGGGAGTGGTGGGTGTATCCGCCCTCATATTGGCGGCAAGTGTGTACCGCACCCCCTCTTCTAAAAGAAAGAGACCTTGGAAACTGGTTAAACTGGCGTTTTCCGGGAACTGCGATTCCGACACTGTGGTGAAGCATACCTCTCCATTTGACGCAGTGATTTGCTCCAGTGAATGTGTAAACCAGCCTTCTAGTCCTTGCGAAAAATTGGGGTTGAACAATACGTTGATACCGGCCTGCTCGGGAAATCTGATTATTGTGTCAATATCAAAGTTTCCATCGGATAAGCTCCCGCTATTGGGTGCGTCCAATGAGCAATCGTCTTCGGTAAACCAGACGCAAGTACCTGCGAGTCTTTCATCGAAATTCGAGACTCCATCACCGTCATAGTCGAACTGTGTATGCTGGTGCGGGGCATCGATGTTAGTGTTTCCATCTGCGAAGAATTGTTGTTGTTGCGCAGATATCTCCACGTCGAATCCATTGAGCATTTCGAACCAAACTAACTGGATGTGGTTCTGCTCATCTAATCGTACACCCGTGATTTCCAGAGACAGTGAACCGTCGTTATCAAAAGTAAAAAACTGCTCTGGTCCCGAATTGACAGCTACCGACAATTTCAAGGGATTTCCGTCTATGGCGCGGATCTCTCTAAGCGTTTGGTGCTCTGATATCTGAATGTTAGTAAGTGACGCTTGTTCCGCTCCGCACGAAAGCAAAGTAGATGATGCTATACAAAGCACGGCAATTTTATGAGTGAAGAAGGTTTTCATTGTGGCGGATTAACAGTGATCGAATAAGTCTCGTTATCGGAGCCACTATCTCTGGATAGCAGTAGACCGGCCGCGATGACTGCTGCTGCAACACCACCGATGATTTTAAGATTGCTTTTGCGGTTTTTCTCCAAATCAATGCGAATCTGTTGTCGCGTGTCAGTGAGCCGGGTTAGCGTTGTAGTAGGTTTGTATCCCTTCGCACTGACGGTGACACGAATATCCTGATTCAACGGCAAGACCATCTGTGGTCCACAATTTGGGCGGTCCCAGCCATCGATGAGGTAGCAAACAGTGGCCTCCATCGGGGTGGTATTCACTGAGAGCGTACCGAAATTATTCGCGGAACTCGGAGAGGTCGTTTCCTGACAATCTACGATGCAATGAGGACGGCCCCGTATTTTCGATTCTGCGATGGGAAACTGTTGACCATTAGTGGCGTCGTACACCTGGTTTACCACATCTTTGTAAAACAGCTCGATTGGGGCTGTTGAGGAGTTTTTGAGACTGTTTAAGACAGCAGCGGCGAAGGGACTGTTACCAGCGCTGTCTCCATCTAAAGCAATGTCGCCATATTCTGTTGAAAAGCCAACAAAACTACCTCTCGGCTGGCGGGCAGTATCTAACGTAGTCAATCCGGAAAAATTGATACTTCGACTGAGGTTATCGACTGGCGCATCGCGACAGGCATCAAAAAATAAGACATTGGTTCCACTCGGGTTACTAGCCTCTACCCGTTCAAGAATGCTCTGTAGGGATACAGATCGATCACGTATGTCGGCATCTGACTTTAAAATCACACCTTCAGGGAGAATCGGTATCAAATAGTTAGAGCCAGTTGCAGCGGCACCGTGGCCAGCATAATAGATAAATGTTGAACTGCCATCTTCGACTAATGAAAGAAACTGATCAATCGTGTTGTTGAGAGCATCAAGAGTCAGATCGAATTGCGCCCCACCCCCGTGAACACGGTAGCCGAGCGAGCTTAGCGTAGAAGCTATCGCTTCGGCGTCGCTACGCGGATTAATGAGATCGAATGATCCACCATAGGCAGAATTACCGATGACCAGCGCGTGACGATCAGACGCACTGGAAGCCAGTGCCGGGGTAAGTAGCCACAACACAAGGATAAAAAGAACCGGAAACTTGTTCAAAACTACCTTCTACCGATCAGACGTAAAATGCGACATTATACCAATCGAGAAATTGGTTCTTAAGTATGCGTCTCAAATACTATGGTAAGTGTGGTCAGGACAACCAACCGCTTTCACATATTCGATTTCACGGGGTTGACAGCCTAGAAAAACAGGTCGTCGGTTTAAAGCTCGACTACAGTGGAGGAAATCTTCGCCTCTGAGATGATGCGACATCTAGCGTTAACGCGTGGCTAATAGACGAAGGTAACGGCGGGTACAAAAGGACACCGGCTGTCTAGCGGGATCGAGTTCGGTCCTTCGTTTGGCTATTTGTTTTTTTTTCGCTCTGGGCGGCTTTCTGACTTGCTTTATATTTCGCTAGTACGTCAGTAGCTTGTGGGTTTTGTTTTTTAGCTAACCTGGTAGCTTCGGCCCTCATTTCCCTGCCTTTGGATATAAAGGATTTGTCGAATTTCTGCAGATCACCCTTAGCGGAGTTTAGCCGGTCCAGGGTATTAGCTTCCGCATCTGGCCTTTTCGATCTCCGTAAATCATCTTTGAGACGGTCTATCTTTTCTTGTATGTTTTTTCGCTCAGATACGAGCGGTTTCATCAGTTCAGTAAGATGAGCATCTGTTGCCTGACTGATTATAGATTTTGCCTCTTTTGCATCTTTAACGACGGTAGGAGTATGTTTTTTTCTCAATCCATCAGTCAGCATTTTTTGAAGTGGCTTATAGTTTTCACTCAGGGCGGCTGTTTTCAACGCTTCTCGAAAGTCACGGCCAATGGTTTGTAGTTCATGGCCTGCTTGACGAGCCAGGTGTTCAGTGAACATCGCTGTACTTCTCGTGTTGCCTTCACGAAAGCAGTGATTCTCCCATACTTCAGCGACATGCTTAGCGAGTTTTTCGATGAATAGGTCTTGATCAAGACCTTTGAGATAGCCATCCTTTTCTAGTTGATTAAAAGCGTAGTCAATGCGGTTGTCGAGATCATTGTCAGCATATTTCGAATGGGGCTCTGGATATTGCGGGTCACCAAGTTTTCGAATACCGATTACACGAACGGCTCCGGCAATTGGATACGGGTGTTCACCTTGTGTGTGGTAGACGTCCTGAAAAATATATTCGTGTATTTTTTCAAGTAACTTCTGATCGGGCTTATCGTTACCCAGGATGCTTAGGTCTTTTCTCAGCTCATTAATTCTAGTACCGGCGAGAAGGTTTTCCTGTTCTGAGAGTTCTGATTGCTCTGTTATCCCGAGCTTGTTACGGAGAAGTTTTGTTGTGTCTCCCGTACCTGGTATCAGGTACGGGTCGCCTTTTATCATTCAGCAAGATGCAGAATTAGAGCCCTGCACTCATCACCTGTGATTACGTCGGTACTTAGAAGCTCGAACAGACGCTTACCACGCTCTTTGACTTCAGTACCGCTTAGCTCACTGGTCGAGATCAGATCCTTTGTACTCTCAGAGAGATTGTCAGGATCAACAGCTTCGTATAGCGGACGAATTCTCTCGAATAGCTCTTGAGGGGTTTCTTCGGATTTTTGGCTAGCTCGCGACATCCTTGGTACTCCTATTTGTGATGGCCAATCTGCATCCATTGTAACATTTTTAGGGTGTTTTTTCTTGCGACGATGCTTAGTCTTATCGCGCACTATTCGAGCTCTGAACATTGGCTGCATGATCAGTGATTTTGCATTATTAGGTTTTGCCATGAGATTCTTCCAACCAGTGAATTGACCAGCGATGACAACGCTCCTAGTAGAACGATGGCAAGAATGCGCAGCACTTGCTGGTTCTTGCCATCGTTCTTGAGGCGTTACAATTTACGTCTGGTATTCAACAGGCAGAGCTCAGTTGGGACATAAAAATGGTGGGTTATCGGTTCAGCTCTGTCTCGATATACAGCGCTCGCAGAATATCGAAAAACTCGACAACCTTGGGCCAGTTAGAGGTGACTTTGTCAGCATAAATGCCTTCCATCACCTTGTCGCGATCTACACAGAGATACTCTGGTTTAGTTCTCGGATCAAGAATCCTATTGGCTTCTATTCCATATTCAAGGTTGGTGGTCGGCCTACCCCTTAACATGCGATTTAGATCCAGTGCACACGAAAACAACGCAGTGCAGAAGAAGTATTTGCTCTTGTTAGTCTGGATACTCACTGTACCGTCTCGGTGGAACACAAGATATTCGAAAAGCTCGGGTTCTTGTTGCACCAACTCAAATGGCTCAGCCTGATTACCAAGCTCTACGACGTTACTCGCAACAGTTTCTATCAAGGGTAGTTCCTCCTTTAACACCACATACTAAGCACTTTTTACGGGCTCAATGTCTTTGATTTTATTGTATGCCTGGGTGAGCAAGTTAGCCGCTCTCAGCAAGTCCGCTTCGTTCAGCTGACTGGTCTCTTTCCAATCACCTCCCTCCTCCTTGTAGGATCGAGTGAGAGTAACACTGTGAAAGGTCTTGGACTCAGCTCCTGTATTTGCCCATATTGCGGCCTGCAATCGTCCATCTCTCAGATTCTCAACCGGTGCGTTATTAGCCATTTCATGCCTCCTTAGTTAAATTGAGTGGGCGTTGGCTCATTTTCTGCGCCCCACATCTATATTAAACCGCGAGATTCGCATTTGTTCCGGATTTAGCCGTCGCAATCGGGTCTGAGACCAGGATCGCAGGAATAAACAGGGTAAAGTTAGCAGCGTTTATATCGATCATGACCAAAGAAATCGTATTGCCCGGACTGGTCGTGCTGTGTTGCTAACCAGCGCTTCTCGAGTTCAAGAGCGAGCCCCTCGAGTGCGTAGAATATGGCGAATGAACGCTGATTTGAGACGGCGAGAAATGAGTGCAACTGTTTATCTCCCGACCATGCTGATACTTTGGCTGTTGTGTTCAGTTTGGATTTATCACAAACGATTTCTATCTCACAACCATACCGGCTTTCGATTTGTCTTTTGTAGATGCCATATTTCATGTGTATGATTCTTGGTTAGAAAACGAGCTTACATCGGAGCGATTGATTGGTTGCGAAAGTAATCACCCCACTGCTCACAAAAGCTTCCGCATGACCTTCAAATGTTTTACCTTAGTATTCGGATGTGAATGCAATGGTCATAACGCGGTAGGTCATACTGAGGTCGGATGAGTCGTCGCTTCCGTACTCCAGTTCCTCGTCCTCGTAGTAATCGATCTTGAAGTAGGCATCACCCACTATCGCTTCGTCGTGCTCTTTCCACGGATCGTTTGATTCGTCGAATGAGTCGAAGGCTCTTACCGCGTCAATTATTTCTCTGTATCGTGGTGATTTTGCAAGCAGGCGTGTCGTTACTATTCGACCCGGAATGTTGTGGCACAAAACCCCTTTTCTAAATAGGTCGTTTTGCTGAGCAATTTTGGGAGTTTTATCTGGTTTGACAGAGTCGCTTATCATGTGGTGTCTTACTCCGGTTTTTTAGTGATCTGTGAGATTGCTTATCGCAGTGTTCCCACAACATCGGCTAATGAGCGGAGTCAATAGTCGCAACTAAGTCCGTCTTGACTCAGTGAATGTTGATGTTTTGGAATTAACACGATGAGATGGGCTACTACACAGAACACCCGGATGTATTCACCGCTCGCGATGATGAGGTGTAAAGCGGATGAGCACTGCTCAAGCTGAGAGAAGCCGTGACAGGCTGGGCTGTCAGGATCAAGGACGCAGGATCATCACTCTATTTTCATGGGTACGCGGGTGGGTGGAAACACTACGGATTAGAGCAACCATAGATAACCGGGTACGCTTTAGGAAGCAGACACACCAGCTACACTACTCGATCTCCGAGTCATCCTGGTTTGCTTTGAAGAATACATAATGGCCGTAGAGCAGTATGGCCACAAGAACGACAACACCCAAAACTATTCTTATTTTGATGTCGATGGCAGGATACTCAGTCGGTGACGCTCACTTTCCAGCAAATACTCATAAAAGTATTTCGGCTTTTTTCGGGACGCTCTATCTCTGAATAGCAGCAGAAAAGACAAATAGTAACTACAAAAGACGACCAAATACGAATAAGCAATAAAATTCAAATAGCTCGACAGCGATGTGAATTGAAGGTGAGGAAACACCAGGTTCACAAGCGTTAGCCAAAGCACAATAACAATATATCCAGACATCAGGTTGCGCTAGTCATGCAACGGCCCAATCGCGAGTTGGAGAAACCGGTATATCAATGAGCTACCACTCATCGTAGTAGCGACCTCCTCGTCCTCGGTTTTCAAGAGGCCCCAACGTGCCAACTACAAAAATGAAACATACATAGACGAGACACCCGGTGATCCAGAACATAGGACCATCTATCCGTCCACCAAATAGCGGTATATAGATAAACTTGAAATACAGAAAGAAGATGATCAGGTGAAACATAGACTACTCCTAAAGTATCCTTTTTATTGCGAAGTTACGATCTGGAGTTCGCAAGAAAAAGGATAGTGTTATTTTTTTTGTAGTGCCATCGAGCCGATAGCTTCCCAGGCTGAAATTTGTGCCTCGTCGTTATTTTGCTTTGCCTTGGTCACCTCAAGAAGTGCACCGAGTATTATTGCTTTATCCTCGTCTCGCAGTCCGGCTTTCACAACCAAACCGCCTAGCTGGATTTTCTCGCGTGTGTCCTGTTTTCTGTGCTGCGTGATCATGCTGGATAACTTCAGTTCGGTTCGATTGACTTTCTGTTTAAGAGAGAATACTACTGAATCTTTGTCTACGTCCAATTGAGTTGATAAATCGGCAAAAGCACTGTCTAACAAGTCGTCGGGTATTTTGTGATCAAGAAGCCCATGCTTACTGGCGAGTCGATGCCATCGACTGATCTCTTTGTGTTCAGCGTTCTGCAGGCGTTTTTTTACAAGCTCGAGCTTCTTCCGTTGACCTGGAATTTCGTTCTCATATTTCGTCACTGACTTTACCATGGTGCTATCTCCTGCGACTCAATGGCTTTGTCGGAGTGCTGCGCTCTTTGCGGTCACCAGATCGTTCACGACTCATGATCGGCACTGGCGAACCTTTGTGGAAGTGGTCCTTAGCGTAGTACAGAGTCAGTTCTTTCTTGTGCTGCGTCATAGCATTCAAAGAAAGCTCACGATTAAACGTGTTGGTGACCAGCACCCTGGCTTTTTCAATCTCAACGGATTTTGACCGATGAATTGTCATCGCATAGCCATGTGAGATCGTGTTGTAGGCGTCTGAACTAAACCGGATCTTTTTGCCAGTGTCGAGTTTAACCGTGAGCATTCCAGACATGGTGTCGGTGATGGTGCCGCCCTGCCCGTCTTTAACGCCCAACAGCTTGTCGTCTTTGTCGAACAGTATTCTGTCACCCGTACCCACGTTGATGTCTCTGTGGGCTGCATTAAAAGTTATTTCGTTGTTGATCGCGCCGGATGATTTTCGAAGTGACCTGATTTCCCTGTTGAGCTGTCCTACCGATTGGTGAGAATGTGCGAGCACGGAGACGCTCTCTCCTGCCTCCACATCAGCCACCGTCTCGATCACCAACTTGTCCATCACTTGTTGTGTGGTGGCCTCAGCCGTCACCCGCCCATTGGTTTCATAGTGTCGGAATGCTTCAGGGATGAGACCCTTGTTTAGTATGTCGGTCGCACTCTGATCGGTCGACTTTTCTTGCTTGGTAACCGCTGGCTGATCGAGGAGTACGATGGAACCGTCTTCCTCTTTGATATCAATAGCGTGTCGCTGAGCAAACTCGACGGCGCTTTCTTGCACCCTCGCCTGGCTGATCGTCTTATCGACAGAGAATTTCTCGAATTGCTCTTTACCCAGGTACAGCTGCAGATCATCTTTGTGTCTGGACATCGCCACATACGCCAGATGTCTGTCCCAGCCGTTTGACACAAGTACATGAGATTTATCAACCGTCACACCCTGAGACTTATGGATCGTCATCCCGTAGCCATGGGCAATCTCATCGTACCGGTCCTGGTTGAACTCGACAATATTCCCATCATCGAGCTCGACTTCAATTTCTCCATCGTTAGCGTTAATGACAGTACCCAGCGATCCATTCCTAACGCCTAGCCCGGTATCGTTGCGTCTAAATAGCAGTCGGTCACCTACCCCGACATCAAGCACAACGGTGTCGGTCGTCGATCCGGGTTTTCTTGCCTTGAATACAGCATCGTTCTTTATTGATCCGGATGCCAATCGACGATTGCGTAATTCCGTATTGATCTGATTGACGTGTTTGTTGGTATGCGCGAGTACCGCAACCGAAGCGCCGGATTCAACGTCCCTCAGTGCGTTATGCACCAATGCGTCAATCGCCTGATCGACTGTCTCTTTCGAAGTGACCGAACCACGGTCGTCATAACTTTTCCAGGCTTTAGTGGCATTGCCTTTGGCAAGCTGCAACGTCGCCTTGCGATCTTCTTCGGAGCGTTGTCGTCTGATAGTGCTGATCTCGCAGTACCCACCCTGCTCTGACAATGACCTGAGCGGACCACCCGCATTGATCGGCTGTAGTTGTTCGGCATCCCCGACCAATACCGCCTTAGCGCCTGTGTTATGGACTTTGCCGATCAGCTTATGCATCAGCTCACTGTCGATCATTCCCGCTTCATCGATGACCAACACATCGTTACGGTTTAATTTTTCCTGACCTTTATCAAGTCGCCGCAAGAGAGAATGGATGGTGCTACTCTTTATCTCAGCACCCTGCTCCAACCCTTCAGCAGCGATACCGGCAAGGGCTGCACCCATGACGCGATATCCACTCTTTCTCCAACTTTTGGCGGCCGCCGCCAGCATGGTCGATTTTCCCGTGCCGGCAAATCCAATCACAACAGACAATCGCTCTGATCCTGTGACATGCTCGACCGCCGCTTTTTGCTCGTCGCTAAGGAAATCGAATTCTTTCTGCACTACCCTGTTTCGAGTTCTATCGAGTACGCCATGTGACTTGGAGGGCTTTAGTAACTCGGTCGCCATGTGCTTCAACTCAAGCTCGGTATCCAGCGTCTCTCGAACCGTAAAATACTGCTTGTCATCCTTTCTGGATTTCATCGCACCAGAATCTTTTAGGTACTTGTCCAATACCGCTTTCGTGTTGGCAAAGTGTTGAGGTGCACTGACGTGCCGATGCAGCTCTCGGTACAGATCGTGAGCGGTGAAAACCGCCTTCTTCTTCGCGATTCGGTCGATCAGACCTTTGATGTCTTTTTGAATCGCAGCTGCCCGATCAGACTCAATGCTCTCCCGGCTGGCTGGTGGATCGTCCAGTACCGCCATGTGTGTTTTTGGACCGTTGTGAATTTCGGGTCGCCACTGGCCGTCATTGTTGGTGACAAACAGATCGATCCCTCGTTTCTCGCACCATTCGTTTTGAAACTTCGCCCAGGTATGACGAAGCTGCTCTGCTTCGACAACTTTCTTGCCGCCGAAAAACCCTCCGTTCAAATGCCGGGCTTTCCCACCGATGCCGTTCTCATCGATGATCCGGGTGGTGGTCATCAGGTGAGCGTGTGGATTGTCCTGACTGTGCAGATGAACATTAAGATCGACCCCGACACCCTGCGCGGTAAGTGTCTGCGCGAACTCCCGCGCCAGTTCGATTTGCTGGTAGAGATTCAGCTCGCGTGGCAACGCGATGATGTGATCTTTAGCAAGCTGGGCGGTCGAGCGACGGGTTGATTTATCCTCGGCGAATTCGATCTCGTTCCACAACGTCGATCGATCCAGAAGTGATTCCGGTGCACCTTCTGGCAACAGGATCTCGGAGTGCGCGACTTCATCAATACGAAAACCATAGTCGGCGGTAAGACCGTTACGTTCGTCGTGTTGTTTCGTACCGGATCGGTAGGCGGCAGCTTTGACAGCGCTGTGTCCAGCGGCTCTACCGATGATATGGGTGCGGGCAAATTCGATCATGCAACAACGGCCAAAGTAGTAGCTCCGAGTAAACGGTTTAGTTAGCTACGCCCTTTTCCAATTTGCCGAAGGCGATCTGTGTTTTGTCTTTCTATGCGTAGCATAGCGCACATTACGTAGTAATGTATATTGCGCCTTTGCTCGTACCTCGACGTCGGACTGTTCTTTGTCCGTTCTATTTATGTACTTTGCCGAATCCTTACCATTCTTT
This sequence comes from uncultured Granulosicoccaceae bacterium, assembly GCA_964388065.1. GTDB lineage: Bacteria > Pseudomonadota > Gammaproteobacteria > Granulosicoccales > Granulosicoccaceae. The sequence continues at coordinate 6,870 of CAYLZS010000284.1, read as the reverse complement.
ACCTATATTTTACCTATCATTTATCTATTTCTTACCTGTTTAATACGTTCAAAAAGTGGGATATGATCGATCTATACCACGTCCTTACCTGTTACCTACCAATCAATGCCAAATTACTCAGGAGCAACTCAAAAAGCACAAGTCATCGCGCAAACTGCGACGGCAAAAAGTAACAGAGCATGGGTTCGGGAAAATCTTGAAGCCATCGAATCCGGCTTAACTCAGCATTCATATGAGTCCTATGTGCAAATGCTGAACAACGAATTTGATTTCAATATCAGTGTTTCACTGTTCGGAAAATATTTAAGCGAAGCCAGGAAGAAGCGTCGTATTCGATCTACCACGACTCACGCATCATCCTGCTTGCCCAAATCTTCAACGAGCCCTGATCACGATATTCAAGATGAATGGAACGATACTGAAAAACTGATCGGTTACAGACTTGAGGAATGTATTCGCCCGTATGTCCAGGTGGTTGACGGCAACATAGTGCGAAATTTCAAAAAGGGTACGATTTATAACGCGGAGATTCGTAAAGCAATACAAAGACTCAGGAATGTTGTTGATCCTGACTAAATTCGGTTTATGATGTTCACGTGCTTCCGATTGGAAAATTGGCAGAATCGCCGGGGTAATCTCGGTTTAGAAGCATGAAAAGAGATTTAGCTAGACTGTAGCTACGGTTTTGGCTGAATGCTTATTTTTCACTTTTAAGAGATTCTGCTAATGAATAAAATCGCTGTTATCAATTTTTCCGGCAATGTCGGTAAATCCTCAATCGCCCATTATCTTTTAGCACCACGGCTCGACTGCAGTGTGGTCGCTATTGAAAGCATCAATGCAACAGAAAAAACTGAGATCACACTTCGTGGTAAGGAAAGTGAGGAACTTCAGAATGAACTGTTAATGAACGACGATATCGTCGTTGATGTGGGGGCATCCAATGTCGAAGATTTTATCGATAGCATTAGTCAGTTTGATGGTGGTATCGACGAACTCGATGCTTTCGTAGTCCCTACAGTGCCGGTGAAGAAGCAACAACAGGATACCCTGGAAACAATAGAGCAATTGAATGAGTTAGGTGTGATGAAGGACAAAATCAAAGTTGTCCTGAACCAGTTTGAGTCAAAATCCGGCTCGCTGGAAAGCCAATACGCGAAGATATTTTCTGATCACTCAAAATTCAACAAATTCCAGTTATCCAGAGAGGCATACCTTCCGAAACACCTATTTTTCGAGGCGTTTCAACATGACAATCGTACATTTGATGAAGTATTGGAAGATGAAACCGATTATCGACAGATGATTGCCGACACAGATGATCGCGATAAGAAAGTTCGCTATGCCAGGAAAATTGGCTTACAAAAATTAGCTCGCGGAATCAACAAAGACCTGGAACGGGTTTATTCGGTCTTGTTTGATGGTTGATCGCTTACTCAAGCCAGTCGATGAAAGCCATCCTCCGGAACATAATTTCAATAATCAGGTTCTTGAGGCAACGGTTTCAGAACTGCTTGGTGACATTAAGAATCTCGACAATGAGCTTCGCAACGTCGCTGATAAGATCGAGGCATTGGCCCCTTCCGTCGATGATGTAGATAGGCGCTGGCTAGCGGGAAGATCCAGGGCGCTCAGCAATGAATTTGAAGCTGTTGTTACCAATGTTCTGAGTCAGAAGGCGAAAGCGGCACTCGATTCTTACAGCATAGATTTTCGCAAAGCGCGGGATGTTCTAACAACACAGTCACAGGAAAACGCCCGCAACGCCACCGTATATTTTATCGGGTGTATCAGTGTCAGCTTTATCTCTGGAATTGCCGGAGCCTGTATAGCCGCCTACTTTATAACGGGTGGCACTACCTAGCGCTGCTTCGATTCGTTGAGTTTACGTTTCATGATCGCCTGAATATAAGCAGGCACGCTATCTATTTTTCTATTCTTGTTTCTGATCTCTTCCCGGGTTTCAGAAATTGCGGCGAAGACCATTTCTCTGGGTGTTTTTTTCATGCTCGCTCTAAGCGAGTTTAGAGACTTGGTGTCGAGTTGGCGCACTGGCCCTATAATATCAACCGCTGCTGCCATCATGCCGTCAATGACTTCGTCGTTGTGGATGTAGGTCACTCTTTGCGTCTTGGTTTTCGCTTCTCCGACGACTTTAAATACTAGCTTGTAGTCCTTACGATCAGATGTTTCCTCCGCCGAGACGGACATATATAAGCCTTCTTTCGATAGTTCTGCACCATCTATGTTTTTGGCTATTGATTCCGCCATCCGCTTTCGCTTGCTCTTATGTGGTTGCTCAGGCTGATTGAATTCTCGAAGGAGATTTTCAATACGAATTTCACGACGAACTTTACCCGGTGTTTTTCCATACTGAGAGGTGAGATAAGTGTCGTATACACCATAGATCGCCCGCGATACTTTGTGTCGTATGGACATGCGTTGCACGAAATTCACGGGAATTCGTTTGCCAGCGATAAGGCTTTCCAATAAGTCGGTATGGAATGCAATCCTGGCTGTACCGAATCTTACCTTCCCTTGCTGGCGCTTATTTTTAGTGTCGTATATGTTCAGTATCCTGAAACGTCTCGTTTCCAGTTCATCATCACACCCGTGTTGATCGCCCTTTTGTAGTTCAAAACAAGCATTGAAATGTATTTCGGTGGAATACAATGAATGCAGTGCGTCTTTGATTTTGGTGAGATTGTCTTGTCCCGTACTCTGCCCCATCAGCTTTGCAGTTTTCGCCAGAGTGATTTGAAATGGTTTTTCCGGACTCCCGGCTAACTCCCACTGTCGATATAAGGCATAAAGAACATCGTGCGTATCTGTGTTGTACCGCTCCCCGTTCTTTGGTGGAATTATTTCGATATACGGATTAACAGCGGTCACATCAGCGCCGTTGGTGATAGTGAATGATTCGAGCTTCTTAACGGCGGTTTCTTTTAGCTGGGGATCACCAGAGCTAAGCGGTGGGAAAAATATTTTTGCGGACTTCTCTAGATTCAATTCTCCGTATCTTGTTTTGTCTTTAAAACACGTGATTTCATTTCCGCCCCACATCTGGAGTTGTTGCATTTACCGTATTCCCAATGCCTGTTGTTTAGTCTTGGTCGGGCAGTACCTTCGGCTACTACCCGAGTCTTCGTGTATCGTGACTTCAGCTACGTGGCTGTATGACATCAGCTACGTGGCAGAAAAAGCCATTTAAAATAACCAGTTAGGTAATTTTCACCCGTTCTTTGGCTACGATTGCAGGTGGTTTTACCAGTGTCCCAGCGCCACAAACCACACTAATTGTCATTTTAAGCGATGTAATATATTACATTTATCACTTCAGATAACAGTTTATATGACGTTTCTGGCGCATCTGAGCGGGTTACGGACCATCGGCTATGGTTCAATTCCCCCTATGTGATTGATTATTCATTAGATTTACGGTTTTGTGCCGCCAGCTACGTGGTTCATTCACAGTAGTTGATGACCTGGGGTGCGGGTGTAGACGGATTTTTTTGGTGGGATCTTTTTGTAAATGCCAATCGCGGTTGGTTCTAAACCAAATAATGAACCTTAGTGATTAAACCTATGTTGCTATATACCTAGATGAACCTAAGATTCTCCCGTCTGCGAGACAGCGATAAGTAAATAGTCTCAAAGTAGTTTTTGATCACGTAGTACCGGGCGCTACGTGGTGTGTGACGTGAGCTTTGTGGATATCTATATTTCGTGACGTCAGCTACGTGGTTTTTTAGAGCCGTGCCACGAGCTACGTGTTCATTGACCGTAGCTACGTGGGTGACTCATGTTATTGACATTGGCTACGTGGAAAAGTAGCCAAGTGAGTCTATGCCTCTAACTGTAGATGAGAGCGCATGTTCTCAATCAATGATTGGAACGACTTATCGTCAATGTCGTCATACACGACAAACTGTCTTCGTAACCGACCTCCAATAAGACGAGCGCCTGAAAGCTCTGCTACCACCCTCCCCTCTTTGTTAGTGATTAATTCCTTGGTGCTGTCATCACTCTCCCCCATCAACTGCTTCAGCAATTTCTTGTAGGGCAGTTTCGTATCCCCCATTCGCTTCAATTGGGTTGACCATTTCTTTCTCTGTCCCGCGTCGGAGGCCCAAATGGTTCTGAAGGAACGAGTAGCGCGTTCAGTGATTCCCCAAGGGTCCGAACATTGATCGACGATGGCGTCATCCAGGTTAGCGAAACTTAGTTGATACGTTACCCACTGTCTTGACTTGGAGAAGATAACTCCGAGCTTTTCGTGGCTAAGATCAGGATGCCGGTTTTTATACGCTTCCAGTGCCTGAGCCTCCTCAAGCGGGCTTAGACCTTGATGGTTGGTGTTTTCAAAAATGGCGAGTTCATGTGCTTGCTGCTCACTGATCCCTTCAGCAACGATAGCTCTAACCTGGCTACCGATATTGATACAGGCTTGCCGTCTACGGGAACCATAGATCAGCTCAAAGCGATCACCCTTTGGCCGAACAAGGATCGGGATCTTCTGCCCTTCCTGCTTAATAGATTCGACCAGCTTGCAAAAGGATTTGTTTTCGTCAGATAGCCAGTGCTGGTGGCGATGGTTAATGTCTTTTGAAAAATCGACCAGATTAGGGTCTATCTCGCTGATATGAACGCCATCGGGCACTTCATCTGTATCCACAAGTTTTTGCAGCTCAACGGGGTTTAGTTTTTGGCTTAGCGTTGTGTTGCTTCCACGCTTGGCCTGGACTGGCGGTACTGGACCGCCACCATCGTCACTATCTAAGACCGCTGCTATTGCGCTTGGCTTACCCATGAGCCACCTCCCGTGTTTCTACAGTTGTTTGTGGGTTACTGATTGCTTCTATGTCTGCGATAACTTCTGAAAACAGCACGTCCAATTGTTCGAGCGCTCGCTTGCGTGTAGAGCTGCTGTTGATCGCGGAGCGTTCATCGTAAACAGTGTTTCCGTTTTTACCGGCATTGCTGATCTCGGTGAGATTTGCAAATGGTGCGTCATAGGTGCCGGGATAGATTGTTTTTATTAACTTCGCATGTTCTCGATGTGAGGTCTTGTTGTGCTCGTACTGCGAAACCATAAACCGACGTGCATGAATGTCCTGTGGCATGGAGTTTTTGATCCCTAAGAGATCACGGAGGTAATCACGCATCGTGTTCTCAAACCCGGTCGATGAACAGATATCATTCATTGACGGTGCGAGCGGTGTGATCAATAGGTTTGAAGCGATGGCCGAGCGTATGTTGGTGTAAGTGAGCGTTGGTGGCGTATCGATAATGACGACGTCATACCGATCCTTCAGGCGAATTATTTCGTTGCGGAAGGACCAGAATTTATTAACGACATCTATATTAGATTCGCCCTGGGTCTTTATCCCTTCAAGATCCATGATCGATGCCCCCTGACAACAAGGGACCAGGTCTAGACCCTCCATACCTGTCTGAACAATTCTTTGGTGAAAGCTGAGTTCCCTACGCATCATAAATGGTGCAACGGTGTCGTCAGCTTCAAAGCAAACATCCGGATTGACTGCCAGCAACAGTGATGTAGCGTTAGCCTGTGGATCAGTGTCAATAACCAACACTCTATTACCGTCGAGGACCAATCGCTGCGCCAGCAATACCGAGAACGTAGTTTTTGAGCAGCCCCCCTTGCCAGACATGACACCGATGATCGGTAACGCTGCTGATTGTCTGGGTGGGCTTATCTGTCGGCGAATAGCTTGAATAGAACTCCAGGTGTATTCGAGTCGTGTTCCTACCCGGACAGGCTCGATATGCAGAGCGCGTCTTGTCTGATCGAAAGTTTCCGGCTGACACCCGAGCAAGTGAATTGCAGCGAGTCGTGACCATGTGCGATCAAAACTCTTGAAGGTTTGCTCACCTCGTCGAGCAACCAATATCTTTTCAACCAAGTCTCGGCTTCGCTGGCCGAAGTAATCAAACGCGTCGAAGAGTTGCATAGACTTCTCCTGTATCATGTTAGCTACATAATGTTACGGAAATGACTCCAATGCAGTTGTGTCATTCGGGCAATATTTATGCAGCTGCACTGCCACCATGGTGGCCAAACCGGTCAATTCAGACTCAGATTCGTTATGCAGCTGCACCGCCACCATGGTGGCCATGCTGGTCATTTTCGACCCGGATTCGTTATGCAGCTGCACCGCCACCATGGTGGCCAAGCTGGTCAATTCCGACTCGGATTTGTTAGGCAGCTGCACCGCCACCATGGTGGCCAAGCTGGTCAATTCAGACCCGGATTCGTTATGCAGCTACACCGCCACCATGGTGGCCACGCCGTTCAATTCAGACTCAGATTCGTTATGCAGTTGCATCGCCACCATGGTGGCCAAGCTAGTCAATTCAGACTCGGATTCGTTATGCAACTGCACCGCCACCATGGTGGCCATGCTGGTCATTTCCGACCCGGATTCGTTATGCAGCTACACCGCCACCATGGTGGCCACGCCGGTTAAATCAGACTCAGATTCGTTATGCAGTTGCACCGCCACCATGGTGGCCAACTCCTGGTCTCACGCTCTGAAATCGTTAGGCAACTGCATCGCCACCACGGTGGCCAACCGAGTAGACACATACCCTGAATCGCAATAGGGTTCAGGGGTCACCTTAGTGGCCACCCCGTTGCTGTTAACCTCCAGGCAGCTGCGCGGCCACCATGGTGGCCAACCGCTTAATAGAGCACCAGGAGCACCAGATCAAGTTCAGATCGTGCCATCGTGTTAAGCGCTACTAATCCCAAAAGAAGCTAAAAACTTTGCCACCGATGCAAACGGCAAAAAATAATGCATTGGATCGAACAATTATTGATTGAAGCGTTTAGTTGAAGTAAAGAAC
>CAYLZS010000283.1:0-9834 GCA_964388065.1 uncultured Granulosicoccaceae bacterium | reverse complement strand
CTCTAACAGCATAAAATTAGTAATATATTGCATAAATAACTGCCGAAATGGGCTTAATTCAATTGCAGTTTTATCTCTGCATCGATCTGTTTGCACTGCGCTGCAGCCTCGTGCAGGAGTGAGGATTCAAGTCCCAGTAGGCATTTGTCTGTGTCTGGTGTTTTTTGCGTGCTGATTTTATTTATACCGCCATCGGGGTAAGCCCGCGTGATGCACTCTGCTGCCAGTTTCTGCAGTCTGGCTGCTGCTTTTTCCTGATTGAGGCTGGCTTTTAACTGTGCGTTGGCAATTTGAATAACGCCCTGCACCAGATGTTTTTCACGACTGTTTGGTGCCGCGTTGTTCCATACCGCTTCGAGTACTTCATGGGTCTCCCAGTAAAATCCGTTGTTAAAAAGACGAATACCGTATTGCCACGCAGTGTTTGTCTGGTGAGTCGCATCAAGTGTGGGGTCATTTGCGTTGTGTGCTATTGATTCAAGCAAGCCATCTTCCGGGCGCGCATTTTTACCCGGTAAATGTTTGTAGGTCGGCAGAGGAATAGCGTCAGGTGATGAGTATGTTTGTGATTCGTGTGTGTTAAAGATCCCTTCCATATGCCACAAACGCTTAAGCCAATCTTGTATAGCGCTCAGGCATCGGTGTGGTTTTTCAAGGTGCGGTGAGTGCCTGCAATCGGTCGGAATAATTTTCTCAACCGGCGCATAGCTTCGTTGCTCCAGTTCATCTAAGTGTGCCAGTGTGCCATAAGGATCATCGGCACCCTGAATGGCCAGTACCGGTATTCTCAGGTAGTCGATACTGTCTGCGATATTCCAGTCTAAAAAACCTTTATCAAGCCATGCATCACACCAACCGTTGAATGCAGTGTCCACATGCTGATGATACTTACTTAGCTTTTTTTTCAGCGTGCCGGAATTATATTGAGTTCTGGCATTTTCAATGGCACCAATGGAAATTGGTTCAACAAAAAAGTGTGGCGCCAGCAGTATCAGACCGCGAACTCTATGATCCTGAACTGAGCCTGCATATATGGCAGCTATTGATGCACCATCGCTGTGACCAAGCAGAACTGCTTTTTTTAACTTCAGTGCGTCGAGAATACCTGACAGTGCATTTGCCTCCTGCGTCATGTAGTTGAGCGGGCGGGGCAGGGCTACTGTGTCTGATGCACCGTAGCCTGCACGTGAGAAAGCAAAAACTCCACAGCCACTCAGTGCAGCAAGCTGCTGCGGGAAGCTACGCCACAGTGCGACACACCCTAAACCCTCATGCAGCAATATGATCGTTGGTGCATCTGCGGGTGAGGGGCCGTAGCAGGCGGTTTCCAGCCTGATACCATCAAACGTGTGTATGCACGGGGCCTCTGTATTCCATTCAAATCCGGACACTGACCTGAAACTAGCTTCTTAACTTGAATCGTTGAATTTTACCGGTAGCAGTTTTGGGCAATTCCGATACTATCTCTATCCAGCGCGGGTACTTCCATTTGCCGATCTTGCTTTTAACCTGTTCTTTCAGTTCCTCGGCAAAACTGTCTGCATCAACTTCCTGCTTTAAAACTACAAAGGCTTTGGGTTTTTCAAGATCCTGATCATCGCGCGCAGCTACCACTGCTGCTTCAAGTACTGATGGGTGCGATACAATCGCCTGTTCTACTTCAAACGGCGATACCCAGATTCCGCTGACTTTGAACATGTCATCGGTTCTGCCACAGTAAATGTATCTGCCATCAGTTCTTGTCTCGTACTTATCGCCGGTACGCGTCCATACGCCTTCGAATGTTGCACGGCTCTTGTCGCGCTGGTTCCAGTAGTCAGATGCGGCGGATGCACCGTTGACCAGTAGTTCTCCGACTTCACCGGTGCTAACGTCATTGCCGTCTGTGTCTACCAGTCTGAGTTCGTAACCTGGCACCGCAACTCCCGATGTACCGTAGACGACGTCATCTGCAAGATTAGATAAAAAGATATGCAGCATTTCAGTTGATCCAACGCCGTCGAGAATGTCGCAGTCAGTGAGCTTTTTCCATTGCCTGCCGATGTCTTCAGGCAATGCCTCACCTGCAGAGATGCAGCGTCGCAGTGGTGCATCGCAGCTGGCCTTGCCTGCTTCTATGTGTGCCAGCAGTGCTGCATACAGTGTGGGTACTCCACAGAAAATAGTCGGTTTGTGCTTGTTGATTAGTGCCAGTACCGAATCGGGTGTCGGTCTGCCTGAAAGCAATACGGTAGTAGCGCCAACCGAGAGTGGAAAGGTCATGGCGTTGCCAAGTCCGTAGGCAAAAAAGAACTTGGCAGCGGAGTAGACAATATCGTTTTGTTTTATACCCAGCACCTGCTGGCCATAGGTGTCTGCCGTGAACTGCAGGCTGCTTTGTACATGTCTCACGCCTTTGGGTTGCCCGGTGGAGCCGGATGAATATAACCAGAAAGCACATTCATCACCTGACACAGTTACAGAAGTTAGTGGTGCCTCACTATTTGCAGATTCGAGCTCTGCCTGCAGAGAAATATAGTTGGAAGTATGTTCGCCACTGACGAATACTTTTTCAATCGTTGGATGATCGGGTAACAGGCTTTCTACCGCTGGCAGCAGTGCTGCCGAGACAAACAGCACGCGAGCTTTGCAGTCATTGAGGATGGTGCTGTACACCTCGGTTGACAGCAATGTATTGATGGCTACCGGCACTACACCTGCCTTTAAGCTGCCCCAGAAGACTATCGGGAACTCAATCTGATCCAGCATCAGCATAGCGACGCGGTCTTCTTTGCGAATCTGGTGGCGCGTATATATCTCTGGCATTTTTGATGATTCATGTGCCAGCTGCCGGTAGCTCAGACTGCGTTGTTCACCATCGCCCTCAAGGTAAGCTGATTTGTCTGCATAGGATTGATCGACGTGCCGGTTTATAAAATATTCTGTTGCATTGCAGTTCTCATTGAGTGCCAATTTGAACTCCTCCGATTATCTGTGGTGTACAGCGCACTGTGACTACCTTAGTGCACTGTACACTAGTCTGACCTGTCGCGGGTTGGCCACAACATCGGATCTTATGCTGTTGTGTTAAGCTCCACGCCACCTGTATAGCCGAAAATAATTGGAACTGGAAGATGACGGGGCAATCGAAAAGAGCGCTAATTGAAGGTAAACCAGTACTGATTGTGGTTGACATTCAAGGGGGTGATTCTGGCGACCAAACTCCTGATGACAATTCCAGCGATGGACAGCCGTCCGCCATTCCATTTATGTCGGACTATCAGGAGTACATGGATCGGGCACCAGGCATTGTGCAGGCAGCGCGTGACAACAATGTGCCCATTGTTTTTTTTCAGGAAGCTCATCGTCGGGACCTGATTGATTTCGGTCGCGAGCTGGATGGTGCCGAAGGCATTCATTTGCTCGAAGGTGACAGTGGTACAGAGATCGACCCGGCACTTGGCATGCGCAGCGATGATTACTTTATTCGCAAGCGTCGCTACTCTTGCTTTTTTGGTACCGAGCTTGAAATACTACTCAAAGGACTAAAGGCTGATACCTTGATATTGATAGGTGGGCATACTGACGTCTGTGTTCACTATACGTTCGTTGATGCTCACCAACATGATTATTTTTGTCGTGTTGTTAAAGACTGCGTTGCGGGATCCAGCCAGCAAGCTCACGATGCAGCGCTTAATGCGATGGAGTATTTGCAGTCCGACGCACTTTGTAGTGCTTCGCAAATTAAAGATGCGTTTCAGACAGTAGAGAATGCGCTATAGAATCTGTTTGCCAGGTTATCCCTGAACAACCTTTTGATCTATCGCACCGAATATTGACTGCCCTGAAGGATCCTTCATCTGAAACTTGATGGTGTCACCCGGTTGCATAAACCGTGTGGTCGGGTTGCCGCTTTCTATAATTTCAATCATCCGCTTCTCTGCCAGACACGAAGAACCGACCGTTTCGTGATTTGTATTGGAGACAGTACCTGAGCCTATAATTGTACCTGCACGCAACTCCCGTGTTCGAGCCGCATGGGCAATTAGTTCGGCAAAGTCAAAATTAAGATCTTTGCCTGCTGGTACATTGCCAAACTGTTTTCCGTTGTAGGTAGTTTCCAGTGGCAGATTAACTTTTGCTCCGCTCCAGTGATTACCGAGTTCATCCGGTGTAACACACACAGGAGAAAAAGCACTAGCGGGTTTTGATTGATAAAAGCCGAATCCCTTGGTTAATTCCGGTTTCATGATGTTGCGCAGTGATATGTCGTTGCACAGCATAACCAGCTTGATGTGCTGTGCAGCATCAGAACTGCTGCAGCCGGTACTGACATCATCAGTAATGATGGCTATCTCACCTTCAAAGTCCAGTCCCCAGTCAATATCCCTGCAGGGTATGTCTTCAGTGGGTGCGAGAAAGTGGTCACTGCCACCCTGATACATCAATGGGTCTGTCTCGGCACCGGGTGGCATCTCTGCACCACGGGCTTTTCTGACCAGCCGCATATGGTACAGGTAGGCGCTGCCGTCTGCCCATTGATACGCGCGTGGCAGTGGTGAGGCCAGTAGTTGCGGGTTGTAACTCTGCGCCTCGAGCGAACCTGCCTCAAGTTTGTTTGCCAGTTCCTGCAGTTTGCCAGAAGCAGCGTTCCAGTTTTCTATGGCCTGTTGCAAAGTGGCTGCAACAGAAGTTGCCGGAGTCATTCGCGTCAGATCACGCGATACCGCCATCAGCGTGCCGTCACGTCCGCCTGCTTTGAGTGAAGCGAGTTTCATTGTATAGAGTTCAAATCTGTTGTCCCTTTGTGTGAGGCTATTGTACTCCAGTGAGCGTATGTTGCGGGTGAGTCTTGACTCAGCCTCCTGCAAGTGCATAATAACTGTAGCGCCGATTTGATTCAGCTTGCGGGCGCTTAGAAAAATACCGCTAAATCGAACTACAGCACTACCTTCCCGGTTTCCGCTCCTGTTTAGCTCTGTATTGTTGGCCACTCTGGCTGTTCTATTCTCCCGCAACGCTGCGCTCATTTCGCCGCTTAAAATTATTCTTAACTTTTTTAAGATTTGCGGATTATCATGAGTAACATCGATTGGAATCAATATGACCTTGCCACCGCTGCAGTTCGAGCAGGTCAGACTCGCAGCCATGAAGGCGAGCATTCAGAGGCCATTTTCAGCACCTCCAGCTTTATCTTTAACAATGCCGCAGAGGCCGCTGACAGATTTCAAAATAGAATTCCGGGTAATGTCTATTCGCGATTTACTAATCCGACGGTTCGTACTTTTGAGCAACGACTTGCGGCGCTTGAAGGTGGTGAGTGTTGTGTTGCAACGTCTTCTGGTATGGCGGCAATCATGGCTACCTGCGTGGCATTACTTGAGCCAGGTGATCATGTAGTCGCTGCCTCTGGTATGTTTGGTGCGACCACACAGTTTTTTAATAAGTACCTGACACGCATGGGCAATCCGGTTGACTTTGCCCGCATAGATGATCTGTCTGACTGGCAAAAAAAAATACGCCCGGAGACTAAAATGCTGTTTCTGGAGACACCGACCAATCCATTGACTCAGCTGGCAGACATACGCGCGCTTTCTGAACTTGCAAAACGGCACAATGTGCTTCTGGTAGTAGATAACTGTTTCTGCACACCGGTGTTGCAACGTCCTCTGGCGCTTGGAGCAGATATCGTTATTCATTCGGCAACCAAGTTTATTGACGGGCAGGGGCGTTGCGTCGGTGGTGCAGTTGTTGGGGATAAACAGCGAGTCGGGGAAGATATATTTAGCTTTCTCAGATCTGCCGGTCCGACCATGAGTCCGTTCAATGCCTGGGTATTTTTAAAAGGACTCGAAACGCTTGAGATCAGAATGGAGCGTCACTGCAGGAGTGCTGCAACACTTGCCGAGTGGCTGGTGAAGCATCCGTCAGTTGAAAGAGTTTATTTTCCAGGGCTTGCAGATCATCCGCAACATGAGCTGTGCAAACAACAGCAAAGCGACTTCGGAGGTATAGTTTCTTTTGAAGTAAAAGGTGGAAAAGAGGCAGCCTGGAAAGTCATTGATTCTACCGAGCTGATTTCGATAACGGCAAATCTTGGAGATACTAAATCAACGATTACTCATCCTGCAACAACAACTCATGGCAGAATTTCCGAACAGGACAGGCAGGATGCTGGTATTAGTGATTCATTGTTGCGTGTTGCTGTTGGTCTGGAATCACCAGCGGATATTATTGCTGATCTTAAGCGGGGTCTTGGTGACCCCCGGTAACCCTGTTCTTCGATTCGGCAAAGTAGAACTAACTAGAGCTGGTGCAATAGTTATGGCTTAGCCGGATTCTGATAAGAATTTTGTGTATGGCTTATCTGCTATTGGAATGCTCCTGAATTTTCTGGGAATAATAATGTACGGCTTGCTTTTAATAGTTGGATACCAATGGTGACCCATAGTCTCAGTGCACCTGTTTTTCGTTTGCAAGTGAACGAGGCGTCAGGTGTCATAAGTGAATTCCAGCCTGGATAAATTTAATCCAACTCTCAGCGCATCTTTTACCTGTGCAAATATATTTTATGTATTCATGTTGTTAATGGCTGTAGTGAATGACCGATGGGAATGGACGTTAGCAGTTTACGGACTCTTCATGTGGCTGTTTATTTTCGTGTTTGCTATAGCTTTAGCCTACCCAATCCTTATGGTTGTTACACCTGTCTACTTTCGAGCATCTCGGAGCCTTTCTTTTCTAATATTCGCTCTCACTGGATTGTTAGCAGGTACAGGTCTCTACTACAGTGTCCGCCAAATACCAAAACTGGCAATTGATATGCAAGGCAATCAGGCGACTATGTTTGTTTATAGTGGGGCTGTTGGAAGTTGTAGTGCTATTGCAGCATGGCTTAAAATTAGAAGACTTGATATGAATAATCGCAATGAACGCAACTGACTAATTGTTCCACTCGACAATTTACTCGGTATGCCTGATAGTAGGCGTTCGCCACACTTTACCGCAAGGAAAACACCGCATAAATTGAGAGTTTTGTGGACGTTAATTCATTGTTGATCTGGTATGTTCACGTCCGTACGATTACTGGTTGGCAGAGAGTTAAAAACTAAACTGTCAACTTTACCTGAGGCTTGGGCGATGTTGTTGTGTCTGATTGTGTTACTTTATCGACTGTTGACGTGGTGACTGTTTCGGTCACAGTTGAAGTGCTCTCTTACCCTTTAAATGTTCTAATGAGCTCACTGATAGTGGCTGGAAGACGTTATGGAAAACTACGCTGATCTCCTGTTTATCGATGAGGTACTGGCACTTCAGGAGCAGGATGGGTCAGCGCAAAACTACCAGAGAGTCTATTCCAAGCGTACGCAGGAATGCCTGAGTGAAAACGATCGCGATTTTATTGCGACCAGAGAAAGCTTTTATATCGCTTCTGTGTCCACGACTGGCTGGCCTTATGTGCAACACCGTGGCGGGCCAGCAGGTTTTTTAAAAGTTCTGGATCAGAACAAACTTGGTTTCATCGATTATCCTGGTAACCGGCAGTTTGTCACCATGGGACACGCTGCCCGGGACAGCAGGGTTGCGCTTTTTCTGATGGATTACGAGCGACGCGCAAGAATGAAATTACTGGGTCGGCTGACCATGCAGCAAGCCAGTGATGCCGAACCCGGGTTGTGCGAACGCCTGTTAACCAGTGGTCAGGCGAAAGCCGAAAGGATTGCCACAATAGATGTTGTTGCCATCGACTGGAACTGTCCCAAATATATTCCTCAACTGGTCAATATCAACAAGATTAATGCGTTGCTTGACTCTCAACTTAAGCAACTAATCGCTGAAAATACATCCCTTAAGGCTGAGCTGGATCGACTGCAGAAGGGTGGGTAAGCAGGGGGCGGTCATGCATTTGGAGGAAAAGCGTACGTGTCAGCTTCTGATCACCACAACGGCATGTAGCCAAAATCACTACTGCCATTCACGGGCAATCTCACGGAACTTATTCTAAAAAGTTTTGAATTCAACGTTTATATAATTCCTCGCGGAGTTCGCTAACCCTTTGAGTGACATCATTTGCCATTTCCGATAACTCGAATACTTCTCTTTTGCCAGGATAGGAGTGCCGTTGCAAATATACTGCGATAGGTTTTAACTCATCCAGAGCTCCGCTTTGTTTCAAAATATTCAAAGCCTCTACTGGTTTCATCAGTGCGGCAATACCGAGCGTAAGTTCAAGCCGTTCAGCTTCGTGATCCGCTTGTGCTATCACTTTACTGGCTAGCGAACGCACAGCTTTTTTTTCTACATTTCCCTTTGTGGCAACCCAGCTACTAAGTCTGGCAACCATAAAACAGATCTGTCCACCGAATGACTGCTTTGAAAGCTGACTTGAGTTCTTGTCGTCAACGGCTCCCCCGGACAACACGATGGTTAGAGCTTTATTCACCACTGACATACTCACTAATTTCTGTAGTCTGGAGTTTTCCCCATACTTTTCTATCAATTCGTCATAGCTCGCTATTGCACTCTCAGTGTCACCATTCTTACCGATGGTGGCAGCTCGATTGCACATGGCAATTGCTACTTGTTCCTGTATCAGAGCAACTTCTGATTCGCCGTACTTCCCAATCAATTCATCATAGGCCGAAACTTCACCTTCGGTGTCCCCATTCTTACCAATAGTGATTGCCCGGTTGCACATGGCAAATGCTACTTGTTCCTGCACCAAAGCGACTTCAGACTCACCATACTTTCCTATTAATTCATCGTAACCTGCTACTTCACCCTCAGTGTCTCCGTTCTCACTAAGAATGAATGAACGAAGAGCCATGGCAGTTACTATTACTACAACTGCATAGGATGTTTTTGCATCCAACTCCTCGTGCGTCTTCGCTATTTTCTCTAGTTCGAACAGGGCACTGTCGTAGTCTCCTGCGATATAATGTGTAATTGGTTTATCAAGCAGATCTTTGACGATTTGTTCTGTATCGCTATCTACGGGATCAATAACTCTGGTTGACGGGGTTGTTTCAGCGATCAGGTGTGTGAGCAAATAGCTTTGTAACTTCTTTACGGCCAAATTGGGTTCGTCAAATTTGAATAGTTCCGCCGCGCTTCGAGCATAAGAGTGTAGATCTAACTGTTTTTCTTCGGTAGGAACTTTAAATTGCGACAGGGCTGGATTGACTACATATTCACTCACGTATTCCGCCTCTATTGTCCGACGTTGAGCGGGCGTGTAATACGCACGAGCGAAATTGACAACATGCCACGCAACAACGGCTTCACCACGCCGCCGCCGCATTTTGTAATACAAACAGGTTAAGCGTTCGGTTACTGCATAACGTTTTTTACGTGGTTCAGTGCTATCAACTTCGAGTGCTCCACGCTTTTCCAGTCGATTAAGCAACGATGATACTGGAGCAACTTTCATTCGAGCAGAGTCAGCAATTTCTTTCGCTGTGCAGTAGTCCCATAAATCGGCCATTGCTACAAATACCCTTCGTTCCGCTTTCGGCAGGCTTTCGATTTGGCTTTTAAAGTAATCTGTACGCTCGTCTATCAGGCCGCTAAGTTCTTCCATCAATTCACGCATCGACTTTTGAACCGCAAACTGGGCCATCATTGTTAGTAGTCGAGGGCTTCCGCCAGTCAGGATCTGTAGCGGCCTTACTTCCATCTCTGTACGGTTCTCGTTCGTCAGGAAATTCCATAACTTCGCAGCCTCACTGCGAGACAACGGTACGACTTCCTGCGTATCGAATAGCTCAAAAAAAGCATGATCAGAGGTGCTCAGCTCAGAAAAGTGCGATGTGGCGGTAGCTACCAGCATGAGTTTTGGCTGATTCTGAAGTAACT
>CAYLZS010000282.1:0-4846 GCA_964388065.1 uncultured Granulosicoccaceae bacterium | reverse complement strand
AAAATTGTATTTTCCAACCACAAATTTAAACCTGTTCTGGAAAAAACTCACAACATTAGACTCCCGAGTGAGAAGTGCTTGACAATTCCAAACGGTGTTGAAGACCTATGGCACAACACACCGTTACGCGAAAGAAATGAGAGAAGCCGCATAGTAAGAATTATATGCGCTGGAAAGCTAACGACCCGTAAAAACCAATTGGGTCTTATTGCAGCTTTGAAAATTGCAAATCAGACCTCTGATACCGGTTTCTCTCTAACTTTAGTTGGTAAGCCAATCGGGGTGTATGGGCAGTCCGTATTGAAAGAGTGCCGGGAAAATGAATGGATCACATATTTAGGCGAGCTATCGCCCAATGACATGGTTGAACAATTTCAAAAGCACGACTTGTTTGCCTTGATCTCTCACGCGGAAAACTTCGGTATTGTTTACGCGGAAGCCTTGTCATGTGGACTGCCAATTATATTCAGCAAAGGCCAGGGGTTCGATGGATGGAGCTCCTCCTTCCCTTACGGAGTGTCTGTTGATAGTAGGGATACAGCTAGCGCGGTGGATGCAATCTTAAACTACGATTTTGATCTAACTAGCGCTATAGAACGAAAAGAATTTGCGGCAAATCTATTTACATGGTCAAAAATAGCGCTGGAACACGAGTCGCTTTATCGCTCTATTTTAGATAATGCATAAGCGAACCATTGTTTTAGCTGCCGATTCTCGTTTTCAAACCCTGTCAAAAATATACTCTAATTCAGCTTCTCAACCACATCGACGAATTTTTTGCACAAAATAGATTTGTCATATTTAGATTCAGCTACTTTCCTGGAATTTACGCCCATTTCCTCGCAAACTTCAGGATTTTCAAACAAGAATAGAATTTTGCTAGCTAAGTCTTCGGGTTTTTTCGGATCTACAAAAAGTCCACATCGATAGTCTTCAACCAAATCTTTCGTCCATCCCGGAGAATTGACAATTATTGGCTTCCCAGCAGATAACGAGTCAAACAATTTATTCGGGCTGTTGGTTGCTAAAATTGGGATATCTGCAAATGTCACTAAAGAAACGTCGCATAAATTAACGATTTCAGAAAGCTCTGTAAGACCACATTTTTTTATAAAATGAGCATTGATTATATCTAGCTTCTCACACTTTTCTTTTAGCTCTACTTCCGTTGAACCTCCGCCGATAAAAACAAATTCAATCTTCTTATTATGGTCTTTCAGACAATTTATCCCTTCAATTATATAGTCCATGCCATTCGCGATCCCCATGGCACCAAAATAGACTACCTTGAATGAACCCGGTTGAATCCCCAGCCTTTCACACAGCCCTGTTTTTTTATTCCGAGAGCCAAATATGTCTATTTTAGACATATTTGGAATCATAGAAGTCTTTTCAGCAGGAATACCTCTTTTAAGAATACCGCCTTGCATACCAGGTGACAATGCGACTATATGCTCAGCATTTTGATAGATGGTTTTCTCAAACCATAAAGCCATCTTAATCAGCAGCTTGTTTTTTAAACCGCCCATTTGAATCGGTACTTCTGGCCATAGATCCCTCACTTCAAATAAAAACGGAGTTTTTCTTATTTTTTTAATAACTAGTGCAGGAAAACCGATTGTGAGTGGAGTCGAGGTTGCTATAACAAAATCCACATTCTCTTCTCTTAAAGCCACTATAGCAGACTTCAACATGAAGCGTACAAAGGAGATCATCCTTTTAAGCACACTCATATGCTGGCTATAGGGAACCTTAAGGTATATTACGTCAATCTCATCAATAGTGATTCATTTTAGTTTCGAATTAATATTGGCGGATGTAGTAAGCATTGTTACTCGGTGCCCTCTTTTGATAAGTTCTCTGCTTATCCAGTATGATCTCGTACCTCCGGGGTCTTTGGGTGTATTAAAATATTGGTGGATATAAAGTATTTTCATCTTTTTAAGTTTTTAAGTTTTTAAAAATGCCTTTGCAATTATCTACTATCCACAACCCTCAACGTTCTCATACTAACCCGGGCTCGCGCTGGCATTTTAAATTAAGAACAACATCCACGAAACCAGTTTTAACTCAATAAACCTAATTTGTGAGCCATAACGTCTCAGTTATAGACAGATTTCGCGCATTTTTTGCATGCCAGAGTTAGTCTTTAATGAACAGACGAAATTTTTTTGTTGCTTAGCAGCCCAGATTAAACTGAGATGGACTAAAGATTCGCTCGAAGAGTTCAAAAGTGGATTTTTCGAAGCCGGAAAAAACCCACAAAACTAGTGATAAAAACACTATTTCTCTCTGAAAATCCGGTAATTTGTAAAGAAAAGGGTAGCAATCAGGTCAGAGGGTCGACGAATTCTTCAGTTGAAACTCTTTGGCCTATGTCGTTAAGCTCCGCTGCTTTGGTTAATGATTAGTTTTTCAAGGCTTCCCAATGGTAAAAGTAGTCATCCTTGCCCCTGTCCATCAGTACTCAGACATTCGAGTTTTTGAAAAGCAAGCCAAGTCCCTTGCTACAGAGGGTTACGATGTAGTTTTGATCGCTCAGTCAGAACAGGATCATGTGGAGTGCGGAGTGCGAGTTGTACCTGCGCCAAAATATAATAGCCGTCTTGTCCGTTTTGGCCTACTGTTTAAAGTTTTGATAATGGCCTTGGAGCAAAAGGGTGACATTTATCATCTTCACAACCCTGATACTCTTCCCTTAGCGTTGCTTCTTAAAATATGTGGCAAAAAAGTAGTCTACGATGTTCATGAGGACTTTAGTCAAAGAATTCTAATCAGACGTTGGATACCCGCGGTGTTAAGAAAACCAATTGCATCTATGGTGACATTCTTGGAGAAAACCGTAGCTAAGGTTGTCGATTGCGTTATTGTTACGCAGGAGGAAGTCGGTGACAGAATGAGTGGGAAAGCTGTGGTAATTGAAAATGCGCCAATCATTGACGGAGATACCATCGAGCGAGCTAAATTGGCCATGGGAGCAATCGCAAAGGATAATTTTAACTTTAGGCTCATTTACATAGGTATCGTTACGCGTACGAAAGGATTGTTTTCAATGCTGGCGATGTTGGACAAGCTCAGTTGTAAGTTGTCTTGCCGTATTTGGCTTATCGGACCATGTCTCGATGTTGAATTGCAAGAGGCTAGAAGTAAGGCAGGATGGGACAAGGTTGACTATCTTGGAGTATTACCTCAGTGGGAGGCTTTCGCTTATGCTATGCGAGCAGATGTCGGGTTGGCGGTACTTTTGGACGAAGGAGGGCATCGCCATATCAATCCTAACAAGCTCTATGAATATCAAGCGCTCGGGCTGCCCTTCTTGGCCAGCAACTTTAATAAATGGGAAGTAGCGCAAAATTCCTTGAGTGCTGGTTTTTTTGTTGATCCGCTTGCCATTGATGACATGGCATCGAAAATCGTCCAGCTTTTCGAGAACCCGTTGATCAGGAAAAGCTGTGCGAGTAATGGCAAGGAGTTTGTCAGTCGATACAACTGGGGAGAGGAAAAGTTAAAGCTCTTCGCTGTATATAAAAAGCTTGCATGCTCCAGTGCAAAGTAAGACTTGATCTGACAGATACCGATTCTAACGCAGTGACTGTTAACTTATTGGTACCAAAAAGTTGACCACCTCAATTGATTGTATCAAGTGTCATATCATCTTTCGTTCTAAGCAAGCCAACCTTATTTGGTCCAGATCTTCCAATTTCTCGCCCAAAGCGTCTCACTTTCCGGTGCACCCGTCACGTGATGAACAAAAAAACCAAAACCCTTAAAGAAAACGTCGTCAAAACACCTTAGTCGATCAACAGTCGAATTCATTAGCGTAGTTCCCCTATAGAAGTCAATCTCTCCATTTGTAGCAGAAACCGGATTATTTAGCTTTATCCTTAGTTGTAATGTTACCCATCTACCAGTTATTAAAGAATGACTCGATGACGTCGTGTCTCCGAAACTGCCATCGGGGTTTTCGCAATCGTATACATATTGAGAGTAAACACCGCTTCTCAATCCGACTACACCGCGTACTGTAAAACCATCAGTATTGTTGTTTCCTCCGCTCGGTGGAGGGTACGTATCAAATCGTGTTCCCCAAATATGTCCAAGCCCGATGTAACTCCTCGTAGTCGGGTTATCAACCCACACATCAATCTGGAACACAGCATCTTCTACCGAACTATCAGGGCCGAATTGTTCGCCTCTAAAATTGGAGTCACCCTTAGTACCGGCCGGCGTAATCACTTGGACGGCAGGTGATCCGTCTGGTGCCTCAGCCATAGTGGTTCCGAGTGTCTTTTTAAGCCTTAGTGGGTGTCCGTTGCTCCACTTATCGCCCGTAAAAAATTCTATCGCTGTCCCGTTTAAATCCGCCGCAGTTGGGGTTGACTCCCAGAACAAACTGTATCCCTTCGCCGCCCAATCAATGCCGTCTGGATTCGACGCAGCTTCACTCACTTCAAACTCTTCTTTTACCACAAGCTGATCGCTACTTTGTTCAGTAGACTGTACCGCCGGATCCGGTATTTGCTCCAGTAATTCCACTGTAGGCGTGGCCGGTTTGGTCACTTCCGCTGCGTGAGACGCTAACGAAAAAACAATCGCCAAACTAATAACCCTGAACCTTAGACCCAACATAGCAAACCTTTCCTCACAAAATGAACGGCGACCAAACCACTCTTCACACTTTCTTTAACGGCCCCGGATCCACGACCTTAATCTTTTGAAAAGCTCGCATTAAAATTCTAACACTAGTCCTAACACCTGTTGTTTCCGGCAGGGTTGCTTCTTAAAAAATCCTTTACTTTCAATAAATTAATAGATTAGTAGACTCGATTACTTTTCCGTTTGAAAA
>CAYLZS010000281.1:0-2968 GCA_964388065.1 uncultured Granulosicoccaceae bacterium | reverse complement strand
CTGGCGCTAAGTGGCATGCGTGTGAATGCTGAAGAGGCCTTGCGAATCGGGCTTGCCGATCAATACAACACAGCAGATAACATTGAATCGGAGCTTATAAAGGTTCTAAACATGATAGGCAAATGTGCGCCTGAGGCGAATGCCGTGAGTAAACGGATTATTCAGCGTGTATCTTCGTCAACAGATGAGACCTCAGTTGGTGCAGGATCATCAATTGATGAAGCGGCCAGGGCTTTTTCGGACTGTCTTCGAAGTGAAGAGGGTCGCGAGGGAGTTGCTGCATTCAATGAAAAGCGATCTGCTGACTGGGCACATAAGATCTGATCTTTATCAGCTGCTGAGCCACCTTCCTGCGGTGCTGAACAAACGCCTGTATTGCGAATCATTTAGGTGCTGTATACCGTCTTTGTTTATGGCATTCTTCCCTGATCGGTATGACATTCATCGCGACCGTTTGTGACGCTTGCGGCGTATTGTTCTGACGCACATCCCGTCTGGCTGGCATTGCTGTTGCGCGGTTAACGGGTCTACTGGCTTCCAGGAATGGAGCAACACATGTTCAATGCTTCTATGAATTTTGCCCTCGGTGACGATATCGAGGCACTTCGTGATTTAGTCAATCGCTGGGCGCAGGAACGCCTCGCGCCAATGGCGGCAGAGATTGATAAAAGCAACCAGTTTCCTGCCGAGCTGTGGCCGGAACTTGGTGAACTGGGATTGCTCGGTATCACGGTTGATGAAAAGTACGGTGGTTCGTCGCTCGGTTACCTCGCTCACACCATAGCGGTGGAAGAAATAGCCCGTGCCAGTGCGTCTGTTTCTCTGTCGTATGGGGCGCACTCAAATCTTTGCGTTAACCAGATTCAGCTTAATGGCACTGACGCGCAGCGTGAAAAATATTTGCCAAAACTGGTATCCGGTGAGCACGTCGGTTCACTTGCAATGTCTGAAGCCGGCTCCGGTTCTGATGTGGTATCGATGAAGCTCGGTGCTGAAAAAAAGAATGGTTTCTATGTTTTAAATGGCACCAAGTACTGGATAACCAATGCACCGGAAGCGAATACTCTGGTGGTTTATGCCAAAACCAACGCCGATGCCGGTCCGAAAGGAATTACGGCGTTTATTATTGAACGCGACTTTAAAGGTTTCAGTACCTCGGCACACTTTGACAAACTGGGTATGCGTGGTTCCAGTACTGCAGAGCTGATCTTCGATAACTGCGAGGTACCGGAAGAGAACATATTAGGTGTCGAAGGCAAGGGCGTTAATGTATTGATGTCAGGGCTTGACTACGAGCGTGTGGTATTGGCCGGTATTGGTGTCGGCATCATGCATGCCTGCCTCGATCACATCATGCCGTATATGCATGAGCGCAAACAGTTCGGTGAATCTATCGGTAACTTTCAGTTAATGCAGGCCAAGATTGCAGATCTTTATGTTGCGATGAACTCATCGCGTGCTTATGTATATGCGGTGGCCGCGGCTTGTGATCGTGGCGAAGTAACACGGCAGGATGCAGCAGCGTGTGTATTGCTTTCCAGTGAAAAAGCCATGGAGCAGGCAGTACAGGCTGTACAGGCAATGGGTGGTGCGGGCTTTATGAATGATTCACCAGTTAGTCGCCTGATGCGTGATGCAAAGCTTATGGAAATTGGTGCAGGTACCAGTGAAATCAGACGCATGTTAATAGGCCGTGAACTGATGCGGTCGACCAGTTGAGCATTTTACGTTCATCTGTTTCGGTTGCATCTGAAACCTTCAGGCAAAACTCTGCGGCACATGCAGAAGCACTTGAGGTTGTAGCAAGTGCTGCCGGGCAGGCGGCTGATGGAGGTGGTGAGAAGTCCCGGGAGCGCCATGTCGGTCGCGGTAAAATGTTGCCGCGCGAGCGAGTTGCGAATCTGCTGGATGCAGGTTCTCCGTTTTTAGAGCTTGCAGCAACCGCTGCACATAATATGTATGACAATGCAGCGCCATGTGCCGGTGTCATTGCGGGCGTTGGAAAAGTGCACGGACGTGACATCATGGTGGTTTGCAATGATGCTACCGTCAAGGGCGGCACCTACTATCCACTAACGGTCAAGAAGCATTTGCGTGCACAGGAAATTGCTGCCGAAAATCATCTGCCGTGTGTGTATCTGGTAGACAGTGGTGGTGCCAATCTGCCAAACCAGGATGAAGTGTTTGCAGATCGCGATCACTTCGGTCGGATTTTTTATAATCAGGCACAGATGTCAGCACGCGGCATACCGCAGATAGCAGTTGTCATGGGCTCCTGTACCGCAGGTGGTGCATACGTTCCTGCCATGTCCGATGTTGCAATCATTGTTAAAGAGCAGGGCACAATATTTCTTGCAGGCCCGCCATTGGTAAAAGCCGCAACCGGTGAGGTCGTGAGTGCAGAAGAGCTTGGTGGTGGTGATGTACATACTCGCTTATCCGGCGTTGCCGACTACCTGGCCGATAACGACGAGCACGCACTGGCGCTTGCAAGGCAGGCTATTGGCAATCTAAATCTTGAAAAGCCCGAGTCCTGTGTTTTGCAAACCCCTGAAGAGCCATTGTATGACCCTGCAGAGATTACCGGAGTGGTACCGGCTGATCTCAAAACACCCTATGACATCAAAGAAGTCATTGCACGGTTGGTTGATGGTTCGCGATTCGATGAGTTCAAGGCAAGATACGGCAATACGCTGGTCTGTGGTTTTGCACATGTGCACGGTATGCCGGTGGGTATTATTGCCAACAATGGTGTGTTGTTTTCTGAGTCGTCTGTTAAAGGAGCGCATTTTGTAGAGCTTTGTTCGCAGCGCAGGATACCGTTGGTATTTTTACAAAACATTACCGGCTTTATGGTTGGTAAAAAGTATGAAAACGAAGGTATAGCCCGGCACGGTGCAAAGCTTGTAACAGCCGTGGCTACTACCAGTGTCCCCAAACTGACGTTTCTTGTAGGTGGATCATTTGG
>CAYLZS010000280.1:0-2941 GCA_964388065.1 uncultured Granulosicoccaceae bacterium | reverse complement strand
TTGCATTTACCATACTGCACTACTATCGATCCCTTAGGGACCGGGATACCCGGGAATCCTGCACTTATGTGACATATGCAGGGTCAGCGTTTGTTCAAGCGTTTGAGGGGTCGGGTCGGTTTTGTAAAGTCTAAGTGTTTTAACCCTACAAAACGCCCTGCGTCAAGATAACCATTGACGAGAACACGGTATCCCTACAGTTTTTACAAAAAAAACATGACGAGCCCATTTACTTGGGACAATATTCGTACGGGGGCTTGACTGGAAAAGTCTAATGGGTGACCGCTATTTGTTTTCTACATCAGCGAAACTAAAAACTAACTTGCTCATGTGGCATCGCAAGACCTGACCCTCTATGGTTCACGTAGTCGTACTTCGTTTCTTTTTGTGCCAGTGTGTCGAGCTTCAATTTGAATTTTACAAAACTACTGCCGCCTTTACGAGAATTTCAGGTTTGACCCTTACGATCCACGAAATCACGGTGTTTATCTCGCCTGGAACCAGGCTGCTGCGAGCGTGGTTTTCTCGTCGTAGATAGCAGTCAGGCCCATAACAGCAGAATTAATTGTAATAGCGCGCTCTGATTTGCGCCTGTTATCCGTGGATGACACTCCATCACAAAATGAGCTCAGAGCGCCAAAGTATGGATATTTAGTTCCAAAATATAGGGTATCCCCTAATAGGAATCCCGCACCAGATGAAATAAGCTGATATCACTAAATACATACTAAGGACAGAGATCATGTTAATCCGCCCAGTTGGCAATTCTTATAATCGCCTGGAAACCTACAAGAAGAGCCTTAAAGAGAGCGAACAACTAAAACAATCTGGTCGTTCTGAAGATTCGAAAGTGGGTTTCGATAAAGGACAGCTTGCCAGGAGCGGCGAGGGGTTTGCGTCGGTACCTGGCAGTTTAAGTCTCTGGGAAGAACTTTCAGCAGCTGGGGTCGAGAATTTTAACCACAGACTAACAAACACTGAACCCCGCTTGATCCAGGTGTCTGCTGCAGCATCACCACAAAACATCGAGGTACAACAAGACTCTACAACTTCGACACTGGACACCACACCAACAGCCTCTGCCGAAGAGCTACTCGCTATAGACACTATGTTGTCTAACCCGGACGTGCAGACAATGATGGCCGAACAAACCACCGTGATTCCCGAACCGAGCACACCGGCGGAGTTCGCATTGATTGAGCGTTACGGCGAGCGACGCTTTGAGCAACTTCAACGCTACGATAACATCATCTCGACC
Source organism: uncultured Granulosicoccaceae bacterium (assembly GCA_964388065.1). GTDB lineage: Bacteria > Pseudomonadota > Gammaproteobacteria > Granulosicoccales > Granulosicoccaceae. Next base: position 1,683 of record CAYLZS010000280.1, on the reverse strand, counting down.
GTTAGCAACGATTATCAGGCGGCGTTAGCCAGCGCACAAAGGGGGAATGGCAGTTCCGGAGGAGGACCTAACGAGTCCGGCAGCTATACCACAGGAACCTATTGGGACGTTACACATGGACGCGGGAAGAACGGCGAGACCACCAGCACATTTAACATAAGCAGATTTAACAGTGCCTACAGACAAAGAGATACACCTTCAGCTCGTCTATACAACACATTAACCAGCAGCTTCAATATAGTTGAGGGCGGTGGGAAAACCGAAGGCAACGGGCCTGGTCGGATAGTGTCAGTGAGTGGTGAATTCGTTGCCCTCGATTTGGACGATCTGCCAGGACTTCACGATCAGGAAGCCATCTTCGTCGTAGAGGGACTTGGCTGGGCTACAGAGAAAGATAACGTTGTTGATGAAAATGGCGGGTTGTTCGGTCCTGTTGGTGCCCTTATTAGTAATGTCGGCGGACACTTAAGCGATGCAGTCAACGCGGTTGGCGGTGCTGTTAACGACGGCCTGGACTTCCTCAATGAAGAAATTATTTCACCAGTTATTAGCGCCATACCCGTTATTGGAGAGCCAATAAACGATTATATAGTGCAACCCGTGTTTGGTATTGCAGAATTAGCCGTTACGCTGGGCACCAATTCGATCGATTTCGCCATCGACACCACCACTAACCTGGGCGCGGGCGTGGCTGATGTTCTCTCTCATCTGGCCACGGGCGATATCAGTGGGGCGTTGTCCAGTGCATCACAAACAATTTCTACGCTTGGTGGCGACCTGGTCGGCTTTGCAGTTGAGACTGGAGCCTTTGTCTTGAAGTCTGCAGCGCTTGCCTTCAACACTATATTCTCAACATCTGAAACTCGCGGGTTACTCCCTGAAGAACGGGAGTATCTGGAAACTATTTTTGGTAACAGCCTCGATTACGATGAAATTGAAATACAGATAGGTGGTACCATTGAATCAGCTTTTAATCTTCGCGCTCACGCTATCGGCAACACCATTTACATGCCAGAGAGTAATTTTACAGACGGTGTTCTGACTGAGAGTGGGCTGGATTTGCTGGCTCATGAAGCGGCACATGTATGGCAATATCAGAATGACGGTGCAAACTATATTGAGGAAGCGGTATTTTCATACTTCGACGATTGGCGTGATGATTCGAACGATGCCTACGATTTCACAACAGCCATTGAAAATATGACTCCCTGGGACGAAATGACACCAGATCATCAAGCTGAGATTGCTATGGTTATTGGTGAAGCGTTAGAGATGGACGCATCAGAGATTGGCTTATTAGGACAAAATCGTGAGGGGGTATTAACTATCAAACATCTGTCAGATGCCATTAACGCGCACAATGTAGTCGGGCCGGACCTGGGTGTGATTACCAGAGGGCAACTTGCCTATCTACAAAACATTCAACAGCTCTTACTGAAAGGCGAAGTTTAGGAAAATTATAACCAGATCACTTTACTGAAAATGTTTGAGCAAGCCCGGATCAATATGAATAAAGCCGTATCTTTTCTAATAATTTGTGCTCTTTTATTGGCGGGTTAATTCAGTTCGAGACGGTGAGTGGTGAGATTTTTACTCGGCAATGAGTGTGTCAAGGGCAACTTGCCTGTCCACAAAACATTCAACAGCTCTTACTGAAACGCAAAGTTTAGGAAAATAATACCA
>CAYLZS010000279.1:0-1705 GCA_964388065.1 uncultured Granulosicoccaceae bacterium | reverse complement strand
TACCAACAGAATTGCGGTTGTATCGAAATAACTCTGATGATGAAGGCATAGCTCAACCAACTGTGCAGGGCAATGAGTCAGGTTTGTTTGACATACGAGTGGGTGATGGCTGTTCGACCCTGATTGCCAATGGTTTGGGAGGTGGGTCGCTTATCAATGCGGGTGTAATGTTGGAACCGGAATCCTCCGTTTTCGAATCGCCAATGTGGCCGCGCAGCATTAGTAATGACCCACAGCTAAATGATCTATTTTCTGAGGCAAAAGAACTACTCGGAGCATCGATCAGAAATAACCACAACAAAACTGAAGATAACACAGTACTCAGATCGCAAAGATCATATTCGAAGTACAGATCTTTGGAGTCTCTTGCCGGGAGTAGAGGCGAAGTAAAAGCGGTGCCAATAACTGTCAGATTAAACGATTCAGATCCTGATCAAACAATAAAGACAGATAATTGCATTGATTGCGGCGATTGTTTCAGTGGCTGCAATTTCAATGCGAAGAAATCTTTAGATACAAACGTTTTGGCATCCGCTGCTTTGTTTGGTGTAGAAATATTTTGTAATACAACGGTAAATTCGTTCGATAAGTTGAATGACGGAAGATGGGAACTGCTTCTCAATCACACTGACCAAAAAATGAACAGGCATTTCACGGAAGAAACGCGACTTCGCTGCTCTAAATTGATTGTTGCTGCTGGAACACTGGGTTCTACGGAACTACTGTTGCAGAGTGAACTTCATTCAAAGAATAATCTGCGTTTTTCCGAGCGTGTTGGCAGTCGCTTTTCTGGCAATGGCGATATGTTAGCAACCATTAGCAATCGTTCAGAGATTGCCAATTCGGTTGCCAGCGAGAAAAAAGCACCTGGGGCCAGAAATGTAGGCCCTACCATAACCGGAATGATTGATTTTAGAGGCTCTGGTGCGGGAGACGTAGCGATACAGGAACTCTCGGTGCCTGCGATATTACACAGGCTAACTACTGAAGCCACCGCGTTTAGCCAAACAGTTGATTCCATAACACGAGGTGACAAGGCTGGTGTTTCTTACTCAGATGAGTTCTGTACCCTGAAACCTTGCGGGCCTCTGGGAAAATATGACCGACGCAACAAAAAAAATATCAGTGCTTCGAGGGATGGCAGCGAATCAGATAACATTACAATTCTTGCTTTGATGGGTCTTGATAAGCTGGCAGGTGAGTTGTCACTGCCAAATTATTATTACCAAAATACCGATCGGTGGTTTGATTCACCGACACAGGGAATACTCAACCTTAAGTTTCCATCTGAGAGTGATGAGGCAGAAGAATCAGAAAAAATCCCAAAGGGTGAAAACGAAAATTCAGATATTCTGGACAAGACGTTTTACGAAAAGAACAGTGATCTCATCAGGCAACTAACCTCATCGTCTGATGAAAATGCCTGGGTACATGACAACCCGCTGTGGAAACCACTGGGTTCAAGTCTCGAGAAGCTTTTTAACGTAAGTATTCCGGGCATGCTGATAACAGTCCATCCTTTAGGTGGATGTCCTATTGGAACCAACTCCCTGGAAGGAGTTGTTGACGAGTATGGCCGTGTTTTTGATGGAGCATCCGGTAATTCAACCGATATTCATGAGGGTCTGGTCGTACTTGACGGTTCAATTTTGCCAACGCCAGCTGGAATTAACCCGGCGTTAACAATAGCAACACTGTCATTGAG
>CAYLZS010000278.1:0-4437 GCA_964388065.1 uncultured Granulosicoccaceae bacterium | reverse complement strand
CGGGTTCTCTACCGACAAATAATCTTCAGCGCTGAGTTTAACCAGCTCATAAATGCCAAGCTGCTTGCGCGTATCGGCAGGCAGCTCATCAATAGCAGCACTGATGGCATCATACATCGCTGATGCATCGTTGTTGTGAGATGTGATGTAAGGCAAACCAGGTGTTGGGTCGGTCCAGTCTAATACGGCTAGTTTTTCCGCGTGAGTATCATAGGTTTGTATTAGCCTCCAGGTGATACCGTCAATCGCTGCGATGTCTGCACTACCATTGGCGATTGCAACGGTAGACTCCCGATGACCTCCGGTGGCAACCCGGTTTTGAAACCAGAAACCTCTGGGTTTGCAGTGCAAATAGGCAGACCCGTAGCCCGACTGGGAATCATCGGAGTTGTAGGCAAAAGTCGAATCTTTGAAATCCTGAAGAGTTTTATCAGCGTCTTCGGTACGTACAACAATTGCACTGCGGTAGTGACCCGGGGGAGTATCGTCAAAGCGAAAGTCTGGTGTGCCAATCAATTGAATCTTGCCGTGCAGCGTATTGCGATAAGGCATGCCACAGGTCTGGCTTAACAGAAGGTCAGGGTCTTGCCAGGCAGTATAAAGTTCTTCAGGCTCGACAATCTGTTCCGGGCTGTCTATGCCTTTGGCAGTTAAGTGCTTGCGAATTAAAGACCAGTAGACATTGTGTGCACCGGCCATTTCTGGCCGGGCATACATCGGGAAGCTGACTGTCATGAGAACTGCTGGTGGCTGACTGGATTATGTAGTCAGGTTACCATTTATAAACTGCTGTCACGTTAAGAATAACTGTCTGTAGCTATTCCCAGAAACAATCTGATTCAAACCCGAATCCACCATCGCGTGAGCGAACAGAATCAGGTGTGAGTACAAGCCATCTGCTGGAAGCTATATCGCGCAGATGAATAATCCCGTCACTTACCTCAAAACCGGTAGACCAGGAACCTCTGATGGCGTTGGCCCGCGGTGATCGTTCCGCTGTTCCGTCTGCAAGTAAACGAATTTCTATAACTGAACCGTTGATGGTGCAGACTGCGGTTGCCTCCGGAATTTCCACACCGAACTGGATGCCGGGCCGGCTTACGCTTTTAAGAATTTCGATCTCGTCAAACGGTGCATCGTAGGCTGCAATTTCACATGAGTTGGATCCATCCCAACCCCAGCCATCGCCTATAGGCGCTGTGTCGTAGCACATAACATCAATGCGGCAGACCTTTGATCCGTCCCAGCCGTAACCGTCGCCATCATCGTCTATACAGATCGGATCGGCAGGTTCTGGACTGGTAGCTGTTGTCACAACGCAGGTGGTTCGGTTTTCCCAACCAAAGCCGTCATTATCGCTGTCACTGGATGCAGACAGGCAAGCCGGGTGTTGTACTTGCGCGTGTACCGGTACACTGAACAGGCTGCTGGATAGGCCAATTAGTGTTGCCGCAAAAATTGAGATTCGAATTGACATGAGTCACTTTCCGTATTGTAGGAACGGTGAGTGTAACAGAGCAAAGCTCATTTGTCATGACAAAAAAATAGTGTAATGTCGACTGTATCAGCCGAATGTTGGGGTGAAGCTCAGGAAATAGAGGATGACGGGCACCAGTCAGTGTGGTGCCCGTCATTATTGTTTAAGGCTAATTGGCTTAGCCTTTAATACCACCGGACCTTTTAAGGTAGTCTCTGAATCACAAACTGACCGACGCCTGGTGTGCCGTTCAGGAACGGTGCGTCAGCCGGGTCGCTGGTTAAAAGACCGATCGGGCTTGCAGGGGCCGTGACCAGATCAGCTGATGTATAGCGTGCACCGCTGTCTGTTCCGGCGTCATACACTGACAGATCCAGCGTCATTGATTCAACGAAATCGGTACCGTCAAACAAAGACAACCCGTGCACGCCAACGAACCAGTCAGGGCTCGGTGCTACCATCGATGAAACTGTGATCAGCGGGTGGTCGCGGGTTACTTCAAACTCAATGCTGACCGAACCCGGAGATGCTGGCACATTGCCACCGGAGATTTCTGATGCTGCCGAACCGTTTGCCACAGTAGCCGCAACTTCAGTCAGTAGCAGAGAGGCGTCACCGGTTTCAGCCATTAATTTCACACCGTCAGTGGCGAGTTGGCCAGGTCCCCAGAACGATACTGAGTTGTTATGTACTGCACCAGCCAAACCGGAGAAGTGTGCCGGGGGAGGGAAGTTCAATGGATGAGATTGAGCACTCCAGGTCGCATTGAAAGTCAGACGATATCTGGCGCTTGTGTCAGTAGTTACTTCGGTATCCGGATCAGTGTTGGTGTTCGGAACTATAGTCACGCCGGCATTGCTGCTGTCTGGAATGAGCTGGCAGTTTTCTACCTGCAGATTCCCGTCAGAGTAGAGACTGACAAAACCGTTGCCGATTTGTCCGGCAGCAACTGTCAGTTCAACAACCTTGTTTTTGTCTTCAGGTTGAATAACCTGTACACCCTGCAGAGTGTCATCAAAAAATACGCTTAAATCGGAGTAGCCGTTAACTTCTGTAACCAGGCAACTAAAAGTGGCTTCACCATTTTCAATACCACCCACTGCTTCCGGGCTTAATGCCTGATCAGCACAAGCACCATCAGACAGGAACAGGCTTGAGCCATCCGATACAACCGAACCGCCGCAACCTGCCAGCCAGTCAGCTGCACCGCCCTGATCGTCGGCAATTGCAAAGTCGCTGTTCGACAGCAGATTTTCTGCAGCGATTGGAGCTACCTCATCTGCATTTCCGCTAAGCGTCAGGCTACAGGAGTCGACCAGCGCACAGTGATCGCTGTGAATCCACATACTAAGAAAAGAAGTGCCTGCCGGAGCCGTACCTGTAGTTTCGAGCCTGGCATAGTTGCCAGAGGTAGCCACTGCTACTGGCGCTTCGCGCAGAGTTTCAAAATTACTTCTGGAAAACGCCATACCCATACCGGTCCAGGCTCTTTCTTCAGTGAGTTTTATAAAGCAGCTCAGCGCATACTCATCACCTGGTGAAACAGTTACCGAACGAAAGAAACAATTGTCTGGCTGAATTTCGAGTGCACCACTTCCCGCATACGCATTGTCGGAAGCGCTGATCGCACCGGGCTGACATTCAGTCCAGCCACTGATGCCATTCTCAAACCCGGGGTTAGTGAACAGGTTTGCAGTGGCGGCAGCAGCTTGAGGTGCCACTTGTGCTGCCACAATATTATCTCTGACCACATCGATTTCTATACTCGATGTCGGCCTTCTGGCCTCCGGCTGGTCAGTACTTTGCAGATCGCTATCTGAGGAACCGCAAGCCTGAAGCAGCAATACGGGTAAAATTAAAGAGGTTAGTTTAGAGAGTTTCATACGTCGCTACTGTTAGTTATGGCGATGTTTGTAACGGCGATGTTGAATCAATCTGAATGCTTAAAAACGTTGGTAATTTACTTTGGAATAGTTTTGTAAGTTGTTGTTATTTTAAATATCAGGTGCCAGTTATTACTGGCTGTTATAAAATGGTTATAAATTGGAAGTGGGTTATTTATGGCTTATTTCACACTTGCTAAGTGTTTTGATCAGATGTCAGTAGCTTTATAACTGATAAGAATTTATGCAGACTTTTGAGGCAGTGTGTCATCAGCTGCCAAAGTTGTGGGGCGTTGGCTTGAAAGTGGGGGTCTTGAAAAAGGGGTGTATGAAGTAAGAGATGATTTTAATTCTACAAACTAGCCCGACCCCTCTAGTTCGCAATCAACAGGATAATTTTTTTGGCTGCCGCTTCGTTACCCTGTAACGGTGAGTTTGATTTTCGATTGATGTAACTATGTCCAACAGCTGAACCGTGTTCAGCCAGAGCGGATCAATATTCTTACTTATAATCGTCTAATAGTAATTGCAGGAATAAGTAACACATGGATAGCGTGTTGAAGTTGCTGTATCTGTACCCTGCACAACTGCGATTTGAAGGTCTGTGACAACCTTTCTGATGTCTTACATTTATCGTTGTAATTTTTTTCGTAGGCCATCGCTGTCGTCGTTCTGATTAAGATTGAAGGACTAGAGTACAGATCAGGGCGTGTGGTTACACTGGCCCCGGAGCGTTTTAATTACGACAAAAAGACGAGTGGTTTGTAGGTTTTTTCTGGTTACTTCAGTGGAAAGGTGAGGAGTGGCGAATGACCGAAACTGTTGTAACGATATGATTTTAGTGGTGCCCGGGGCCGGAATCGAACCGGCACGGTATTTCTACCGAGGGATTTTAAGTCCCTTGCGTCTACCAATTTCGCCACCCGGGCGCATCGATTGATGGAGGCTGAACCCGGAATCGAACCGGGGTACACGGCTTTGCAGGCCGCTGCATAACCACTCTGCCATCCAGCCTTGGAGTGCGTCGCAATTCTATCATTAACAGGCTAATCGCCAACGATGCGATTGCTTCAGTGT
>CAYLZS010000277.1:0-9484 GCA_964388065.1 uncultured Granulosicoccaceae bacterium | reverse complement strand
TGAACTCATGTGTCTGTGCACTAGCTAGTGCCCATCCAGAAACAGACATACTGGGGTCCGCCGGCGGGGCGCGAAGTTTGTAAGAGAAAGTGTTATTAGTTATGATTAACTAAGCGCCGCCTTGTAGTAGAAGAAATTTCCCGAAATTTAATCAGGCTAGTTATGGACCGTTTGTGGAAGGGCACTAGCTACAATATTTCACGTTCATTTAATGCAAGATATCTGGTGGAAGCCTGGGTGAATACATGCTTAACCGATGGTTAGATTCAATAAGGAATTGTTTTTAAGAAAAAACATGCATAAATTTTTTTTCTTTGCGTTGTTGCTTGTCGCGAAGCCGCTTCTCGCAGCCCCCGGAGATAATGTTGCGCGTACCACTATGGGTGGTATTGCAACGCAGAGCTCATTTTTTAACAACAACTGGCCGGCCAGCAATTGCATCAACGGTATTACTGCCAGTAATCTGAACTCACAGTTGTGTCATTCGAAAAGAAACTCAGATACTAATGAATGGTGGGATGTGAAGTTACCTGCGTCCGTTCCGATTGACAGAGTTGTCATTCACAACCGGACGAATTGTTGCACCGACAGAATTTTAGGTCTTTATGTTCTGGTCTCTGATGCACCTTTTCCGATTGGGTCTGATGCGGCATCGTTAAGTGCTGCAAGAGTGCAGGCCAGTTTTGAATACCTGATTACTGCTGACGCTACCGTGACTGATATTGCCGTCGGTAACCTGGTGGGTGAGTATGTTCGCATACAAAAATCAGGGGTAGGTCTGAATGTTAATTCCGCTATAAATTTATTAGAAATTGAAGTCTTCGAGGGTAGTGGCGTTGATTTAAGCATTGCAAAGTCTGCCAGCGACACCACACCTAATGTCGGTGATGTCATTACTTTCACTCTAACAGTGAATAACACCGGTCCGGTGGATGCGACCAATTTTATTGTGAATGATGTAGTGCCTCCGGGTTTTGGTGGGATCACTGGTATTAGTCATGGTGGCACCATTAATACTTCTAACGAGGTAGAGTGGCTCATTAGTTCATTGCCAGGCGGCGAATCGATGGAGCTAACTTTTCAGGCAATTGTCTTGTCACCCTGACACCGATGTTGATGGTATCAGTGACAACTTTCAGGTCGCCCGTCAGCGCCACGCGATACCGACGGGGGCGCAGTCGCAGGTTCGTGCGAGATTATTGTCGGCACTACTGATCTGCCTGAATCAGGCGATGGAGACGCAGATCGTCTGTTGTTTTATCGCTCGGGCTTGTCGAGTGTTGTTGGATGTTATTGAAAACGGATGCAATTTTATTGCATGGGAAATCCAAATGCAGCGGTGGAACGCGCGTGGTTTTGGACTAACCAGTCACGAGTTCCACAGACGCAGGTTGTGGATAAAAATCCCGGCATTCCCTGACTGAACGGCTACAATCTGAAGCAGGCGGTGTTGCGCAATTGCTTTTTCGCGGGTCGCGCGGTAATCTTGCGCGGCTTTGTGTTTTGCTTTTTGCTCACAGTCTTTGACTCACACTTCCTTTAACTATCCGATTTTGGGATTACTCTAATGCGCACACCAATGGTTGCAGGCAACTGGAAGCTTAATTGCTCTCGGGAGAGCGCTGTCGCGCTTGCGCGTGAGGTGGCAGGTACCAACGTGCAGGGTGTGGATGTTGTGGTTTGTCCTGTCAGTGTGCATCTGGCGGATGTCGGCAGTGCGCTGGATGGCACAACAGTTCAGCTGGGTGCTCAAAATGCCTGTGCTGAAGAGAGTGGTGCGTTTACCGGTGAGGTGTCATCTACCATGCTCTCGGAGTTTGGCTGCAGCTACGTGATTATCGGCCATTCAGAGCGTCGCAGTTTATTTGGTGATAACAATGAGTCCTGTGCGGCCAGGCACAACGCAGTTACAGCCGCTGGCCTTACGTCAATTTATTGCGTCGGTGAAACTCTTGAAGATCGCGAGTCTGGCAATACTATGGCTATAGTAGATGCACAGCTTCAGGCCGCTTTTGATTTATGCGGTAATAATGCTTTTGCTGCCTCTGTTATTGCTTATGAACCGGTCTGGGCAATTGGCACCGGTGTTACTGCCAGTCCCGAACAGGCGCAGGAGGTTCATGCGCATATTCGGGAATTTGTTGCCAGCCGTGATCAACAAACGGCAGATAAAGTCCGGATTCTTTATGGCGGTAGTATGAAACCGGCTAATGCTGCAGAGCTTGTCGGTAAACCGGATATAGACGGTGGTCTTATCGGCGGGGCTGCACTTAAAAGCGCCGACTTTCTTGCTATCTGCCAGGCGGCAGCGGCTCAGGTTTAATTTAGTCCAGACGGATCAGTCTTTCATGTTGCAAACTATCGCTCTTGTCATCCATGTGTTCCTCGCTATCGGGGTAATTGGTCTGGTGCTTATTCAGCATGGTAAAGGTGCCGAGGCAGGTGCTGCTTTCGGCAGCGGTGCGTCCGCCACTGTGTTCGGTTCAAAAGGTTCGGGCTCTTTTCTGACCAGAATGACCACCATGTTTGCACTGGCGTTCTTTTGCACCAGTATGCTGTTGTTTTTCCTTGCATCGCAGCGTTCATCGACAGGCCTGGGCAGTGTTATTGATAATGTCGACGTGCCAGCTCAGCAGCTGGATGTACCAGCCACCGATGCACCGGAAACTGATACTCCTGCGACTGATAACGGCACTTCTGATGTGCCGGCAGCACCGGCATCTGACAGCACCACTGAATCGGATGACGTTCCCGCGGCCCCCAAAACCGAGTAGGCACCAGCTAGGTCGGTCCCTGGCGTAAATAACACGCTTAAAATAGTACTCACATTGCTCAATGTGGTTTAAAATATGAGGGATTCGTTTTTAACTTGCCGACGTGGTGGAATTGGTAGACACGCTATCTTGAGGGGGTAGTGGCGAAAGTCGTCCCGGTTCGAGTCCGGGCGTCGGCACCAATCGTAAATAGAGCCTCTCTATTCATTGTTCAGATGCTCATCGACCAAGGCGTCAATAAGGGCGTCAATAAAGGTGTCAACAAGGGCCGTTCGATAGATCCATGCTAGCCAACTATTTTCCTATCCTCGTATTTATTGTTATCGCCGTTGTTTTTGGGGCGGTGCTATTACTGCTCGGCACTCTGGTCGGTCCAACCGAGCCCAATACCGAGAAAAACTCCCCGTACGAGTGTGGCTTTGAGGCGTTTGAAGATTCGCGTATGAAGTTTGACGTACGTTACTACCTGGTGGCGATTCTGTTTATCATCTTCGATCTCGAGATAGCCTTTCTGTTTCCGTGGGCAGTGGTACTGGACAACATCGGTGTGGAAGCCTTTGTTGCAATGGGTATTTTTCTGGGGATTCTGTTGATCGGCTTTATTTATGAGTGGAAAAAGGGCGCACTGGAATGGGAATAGAAGCGGTTCTCGATAAAGGCTTTATTACCACTTCCACTGACAAGCTGGTCAACTGGGCGCGTACCGGTTCAATGTGGCCAATGACTTTCGGTCTGGCCTGTTGCGCGGTCGAGATGATGCATGCAGGGGCTGCGCGCTATGACCTGGATCGCTTCGGTATTGTTTTCAGACCCAGCCCGCGTCAGTCAGATGTAATGATTGTAGCCGGGACGCTAGTCAATAAAATGGCGCCCGCACTGCGCAAAGTTTATGACCAGATGCCAGAGCCAAAATGGGTTATTTCTATGGGCTCATGCGCCAACGGTGGTGGGTATTACCATTATAGCTATGCAGTGGTTCGTGGCTGCGACCGGATTGTGCCGGTAGATGTCTATGTGCCCGGGTGTCCACCCACAGCAGAGGCGCTGTTGTATGGCATCATCCAGCTGCAAAACAAGATTCGTCGTCCTAATGTGATTACCCGTGCCTGACTGTGGCCGCTCGCCACAACCTGTCGCCATAACTAAAAGATAACGAACACACTTTGAAGAAGACATATCAAAAAAACGCTCAGGACATGGCGGCTGTTATTACCGCGGCGGGCATCGCCGGTGTATCCAGGGTTGAAGTGGTAAACGATGAGCTGTCTGTCGAAATCGATGCAGATCATTTCCTGCAGGCGGCAATCGAGTTGCGCGATAACCCGGCTACTTCGTTTCAGCAGTTGATGGATGTTTGCGGCGTCGACTACCTGGCTTACGGAGAAGATGAATGGGAAACAGGTGGCAGTGGTTTTAGCCGCGGTGTTTCTGCAGGTTCTGTCGGGCGCATGAGCTTTGGCGATGAAGCACCTGAGCGCGACAGTGACAAGCCTCGTTTTGCATCTGTTTATCAATTATTGTCTTTAACGCACAATGTGCGGCTGCGAGTGAAAGTCTTTGCCAAAGACAACGAGTTTCCTGTTGTACCGTCAGTCACATCGGTCTGGACTTCCGCAGAGTGGGCAGAGCGGGAAGCGTTCGATCTGATGGGTATTCACTACGATGGTCACACAGATCTTCGCAGGCTCCTCACAGACTATGGCTTTGTCGGTCACCCGTTCCGTAAAGACTTTCCACTGGTTGGAAACGTCGAGATGCGCTACGACCCGAAAAAGAAACGTGTGATTTATGAACCCGTGACTATCGAGCCGCGTGTACTTGTACCACGTGTGATTCGCAATACGGCACGCAGAGCTGAAGAAGTAACACCAGACTCAGAAGAGTCAGCTTCTGATAAAACGGCGCAGAACAATGCCTGAGATTAGAAACTACACGCTTAACTTCGGACCACAGCATCCTGCAGCACACGGCGTATTGCGCCTGGTGCTTGAGATGGATGGTGAGGTTATTGACCGCGCCGACCCGCATGTTGGTTTGTTGCACCGCGGCACCGAAAAACTGGCTGAAAGTAAACCCTATAACCAGAGCATCGGTTATATGGATCGTCTCGATTACGTATCAATGATGTGTAACGAGCACGGCTATGTCATGGCCATTGAAAACTTGCTGGGCCTTGAAGTACCGGAGCGTGCGCAGTATATCCGGGTAATGTTCGATGAGATTACCCGCATACTCAACCATCTGATGTGGATTGGTGCCCACGGGCTCGACGTCGGTGCGATGTCTATGTTTCTGTATGCGTTTCGTGAGCGTGAAGATTTAATGGACTGCTACGAAGCCGTGTCCGGTGCGCGCTTGCATGCAACGTACTATCGTCCGGGTGGTGTTGCCCGTGATTTGCCAGACACCATGCCACAGTATGAACAGTCACGCTTTCGCAGCAAAAACGACGCAGCCAAACTCAACGATGCAAGACAAGGCTCAATGCTTGACTTCATTGAAGACTTTACCAATCGCTTTCCGGGTTGTGTTGATGAATACGAAACACTGTTAACCGACAATCGTATCTGGAAGCAGCGACTTGTAGGTATTGGTGTAGTCAGCCCCGAGCGTGCTCTGCAGCTGGGCTTTACTGGTGCGATGCTTCGAGGCTCCGGTATTGAGTGGGATCTGCGCAAGAAGCAACCCTATGAAGTTTACGATCGCATGAAGTTCGATATACCGGTCGGTGTCGAAGGCGACAGCTACGATCGCTACCTGGTGCGCATGGAAGAGATGCGTCAGTCGAATGAAATTATTAAACAGTGCGTTGCCTGGTTGCGTTCTAATCCGGGACCGGTACTAACCGAAGACCACAAGATCGCACCGCCGCGCCGTTCTGAAATGAAAGGTGATATGGAATCACTGATTCACCACTTTAAATTATTTACCGAAGGTTTCTGTCTGCCGGAAGGCGAGTCTTACGCGGCTATTGAAGCGCCGAAAGGCGAGTTTGGTGCTTACCTGGTATCCGATGGTGCAAACAAACCTTATCGTTTAAAGATACGTGCACCGGGCTTTTATCATTTGGCAGCACTTAACGAAATGGCGCAGGGGCATATGTTGTCTGATGTTGTGGCGATCATCGGCACACAGGATATTGTTTTTGGTGAGGTGGACCGATGAGCACCCATTCCGACAAAGCTGCAACTGAGCTGGACAGCCATTCCATTGAAGAAATCGATGAGTGGTTAACGCGCTACCCTGAAGATCAAAAGCAATCTGCTGTGCTGGCGGCATTACGCGCAGCGCAACATCAGAACAACGGCTTTCTAACTGTCGAGCTGATGGATGCCGTTGCTGAAAAGCTGGAGATGTCGAAGATAGCCGTTTATGAAGTGGCGTCTTTCTACTCTATGTATGAGACAGAGCCGGTCGGTCGACACTGTGTTGCTATCTGCACCAATATCAGTTGCATGTTGATGGGCAGCGACACCATTGTTAATCACGTTGAAAAAAAATACGGCATCAAACTGGGACAGAGCACCGCTGACGGCAAAATTTTCCTTAAAGTGGAAGAGGAATGTCTGGCGGGTTGCGACGGCGGCCCGATGATGCAGGTAGATCACGTTTATCACATGAGTCTTACACCTGAGAAGGTCGATAAGATTCTGGACTCACTGGAGTAGAGGCGTGAGTAAAGAACAAAACCAGGTGGTGTACACCACATTGAAATTTGACCAGCCATGGACTTATGAGAACTACCTGAAAGTTGGTGGTTATGAAGGCTGGAAAAAAATACTTAAAGAAAAAATGGCACCTGAAGATGTGGTTGCTGAGATCAAAGCTTCCGGTCTGCGTGGTCGCGGTGGTGCAGGTTTTCCGACAGGTCTTAAGTGGAGCTTTATGCCAAAGCCCGCTGAAGGCGGGCAAAATTATCTGGTTGTTAACAGTGATGAGTCAGAACCCGGTACCTGCAAAGACCGTGATATTCACCGCTTTAACCCGCATTCACTGATTGAGGGTATGTTGATCGGTTGTTATGCCATCGGTGCGACTGTTGGTTACAACTATATGCGCGGTGAGTGGATGGATGAACCCTACAAGCGTTTTATGGGTGCTTTGAAAGAAGCGTACGATAACGGTTGGGCAGGGCAGAATATTCTCGATACCGGCGTTAGCATCGATGTAATTGGCACACTCGGAGCCGGTGCCTATATCTGTGGTGAAGAAACCGCGCTGCTCGAATCACTGGAAGGCAAAAAAGGTCAGCCGCGGTTTAAACCGCCGTTTCCTGCAAACTTCGGTTTGTATGGTCAGCCGACCACGATTAACAATACCGAGTCGGTTGCATCAGCCTCTACCATCATGAGAAACGGTGCCCAGTGGTTTATGGACCTCGGCGTTGAAAACTCCGGTGGCCAGAAATGTTTTTCAATGTCGGGCCATGTGAATAACCCGGGTAACTTTGAGATTTGTTTAGGTACGCCGTTCAGTGAACTGCTTGAACTGGCCGGTGGAGTGCGCGGCGGCAGAAAACTAAAAGCGGTAATTCCTGGTGGCTCATCAATGCCTGTATTGCCCGGTGATATCATGCTTGCGACCAACATGGATTATGACTCAATAGCAAAGTCAGGTTCGATGTTGGGTTCAGGTGCGGTGATTTCGATGGATGAAACCACAGACATGGTTAAAGCACTGTGCAGAATATCGCGCTTTTATTATTCAGAGTCCTGCGGTCAGTGCACGCCGTGTCGTGAAGGTACCGGTTGGTTGTATCGTATGCTGGTACGCATCATTGAAGGCAAAGGCCGACCAGAAGATATTGAAAAGCTCGAAGACGTGGCGGCAAAGATTGCCGGTCGTACTATCTGTGCACTCGGTGAAGCGGCAGCCTGGCCGGTGCAGGGTATGTTGCGTCACTTCAGACACGAGTTTGAATACTACGTTGAGCACAAGCGCAGCATTGTCGAAGAAAAGCTGGGGTCTGCCGCATGAGTGATGCCCCAAAGAATGATGTGATTAACATCACTGTCGATGGTCAGTCAGTACAGGCACGCCCGGGACAAATGATCATTGAGGTAACAGATGAGGCGGGAATCACGATACCGCGTTTTTGTTATCACAAAAAACTAAGCGTTGCGGCCAACTGCCGTATGTGTCTTGTTGAGGTAGAAAAAGCTCCCAAGCCATTGCCTGCCTGTGCCACACCGGTAGCACCGGACATGGTGATAAAAACAGGATCCGAGCTTGCTGCAGGTGCGCAAGCCGGCACGATGGAATTTTTACTGATTAACCATCCGCTCGACTGCCCTATCTGTGATCAGGCAGGTGAGTGTGAGTTGCAGGATGTTGCACTCGGTTACGGCAACAGCTCATCCGACTATGTAGAAACCAAGCGCGTTGTGATGGATAAAAACATCGGGCCGCTAATCTCTACCGAACTAACCCGCTGTATTCACTGCACGCGTTGTGTGCGCTTTGGTGAAGAAATATCTGGCGTACGTGAACTCGGTGCGACAGGCCGTGGTGAGAACATGCGTATTGGTACTTACATTGCCAAAAGTGTTGACTCTGAATTATCCGGTAACGTGATTGATCTTTGTCCTGTTGGGGCGCTAACCGCGAAACCTTCGCGCTTCACTGCACGCTCCTGGGAGCTAACGCAACATCAGTCAGTGTCACCACATGACAGTGTTGGCAGCAATGTGTTTGTGCACGTTGGCAACGATGAAGTTAAGCGTGTTGTGCCTTGTGAAAACGAAGCAGTCAATGAAACCTGGATTTCTGATCGTGATCGATTCAGCTATGAAGGTCTCTACACCGATGATCGCATTCATACACCGATGCTTCGTATTGATGGTGAGCTTAAGCCGGTTGACTGGCAGACGGCACTGCAGGCCACTGCCGCTGCATTGAAAGAGAGTGCTGATAAGAACGGACCCAAATCAATTGCCGCCATGGCATCGGCGTCAGCCACTATTGAAGAACAGTATCTGTTGCAAAAGCTTATGCGTGGGCTTGGCAGCAACAATGTAGATCACCGCTTGTCGCAGACGGATTTTAATGATCAGCAGCGTGCACCGGTTATGCCGTGGCTGGGTATGAGTCTGGAAGACCTGGAAAAAATTGATACAGGTTTGTTGATCGGTTCCAACGTCAGAAAAGAACAACCGCTGGCGGCACTTCGTTTGCGCAAGGCGAGTTTGAGTGGTGCGAACATCAGTTTTATCAATCCACGCGTCTACGAAATGAATTTCGAGCCTCAGTACAACATTGGTGCCGGACCACGCGAAATGTTGCTGCACACGCTGGCTGTAGCGGTTGCGTGTGACTGCAAAGATGATGTTATTACCCGCATCGGTTCTGAAGCCTCGGTAACTGATGAACATCGCGAGATAGCAGAGCAACTTAAGAAAGCTCAAAACGCCGTTGTACTGATCGGCAATTTATCGGTAATGCATCCGAATTACTCTGATTTGCGAGCGATTGCGAGCTGTATTGCAAAGACCACCGGTGCAACGCTTGGCTATCTTCCTGAAGGTGGCAATACCTCAGGTGCCTGGCTTGCCGGTTGTGTTCCACACCGCGGACCAGGCGGTGCAGAAGTAGAGCAGGCGGGCTTGAATGCTGCACAAATGCTGAGTGACAAAGTCAAAGTGCTTATGCTGATGGGTGTTGAACCACGATACGAGCAGATCAATGCAGCGCTTGCCCGAAAAGTACTTAAA
>CAYLZS010000276.1:0-3693 GCA_964388065.1 uncultured Granulosicoccaceae bacterium | reverse complement strand
GGTGTGCTCAAAGTCAACGGTAATGGTAGTAACGAGCTATTACTTCCGGTAGGTGATAGCGCGCTGGAATATCTGGACCAATATTTGCGTTGGGGTAGAGACGCGCTTTTAAAAAGGCAAATTGGTTGTGACGCGGTATTTGTTACCCGCCGTGGTAACGGATTAACCAGACAGGCGTTTTGGTATCGGGTAAAAAAATACGCGCAGGAGGCTGGTATCAGGCAGGAGCTGTCACCTCACACTGTGCGCCATGCGTTTGCGACACATTTAGTAAACAATGAGGCGGATTTGCGGGTGGTCCAATTGCTGCTCGGACACAGTAGTATCTCGACGACACAAATTTATACTCATGTCGCTACAGAGCGCTTAAAAGAATTGCATACTGAGCATCATCCCCGTGGTTAAAGCCCGGGCTTGCGGCTAAAGCCCGGGCTTGCGGCTAAAACCCGGGATAATGCCCGGAAATTAAGCAATTCCCGGATTCAGCGGCGATTAGTTGTCATAGTGCTAAAATCGAGTATTAGAGACGAACTCTCATTAATGAAAACAGTCGAAGTCTGTTGTCCGGAAGTAAATTAGCCGCTGACGCAGTTTAATTTACCGCCGGATCGTTACCAACACTGAGCTATTCATCAGGAAAAGAAAATGAAAATATCCCCGATTTACGGGTTCCTTCTGCTTGCACTGACAGCGGGAATCACCGTTGCGCAGACATCCACTTCTGAAACACCGGCAGTCGAACCCGTTACCGGCCAGGCGGCTGAAGACCAGCTGCGGGAAAGTCTTGCTCATCTTGCACCGGATATGGAAATTAACGCCATTGCAGAATCTGTGATGCCTGGCGTCTATGAAGTGGTGAGTGGCGCGCAGGTTTACTACCTCACACCAGATGGTCGCTACATGCTCGAAGGCAGCATAATCGATCTCGAGAATCGGGTAGATATAAGTGAACAACGTCGCGGCACTTTACAGATGTCAGTGATCGAACAAATCCCTGAAGAACAGATGCTCGTGTTTAATAATGAAGCCGGTAATGCAGACCGGGCTATTACAGTATTCACTGATTCAGATTGTGGCTTCTGCCAGAAGTTACATCGCGAAATTGATGCAATCACTGATGCCAACATTCGAGTGCGTTACATCTTGTTCCCGCGCGCAGGTATTGATTCTGCTTCATCACATGAGCTTCAAAGTGTTTGGTGTTCAGATGATCAACAGACTGCAATGACCATTGCCAAAAGTGGTGGTCAGGTACCATCGGCTACCTGCGAAAACCCAATTGAAGCCCACATGGCAGTTGCACGCCAGGTCGGGTTAAGAGGCACACCTCTTATCTATCTGGACGACGGTACAAAAATACCGGGTTACCAGCCAGCTGCCCAGCTGATTCAGCAAATTCAAAACAGTGAGCCACTTGCGGCCAAATAAGGTTGCTAAAGAATAGCTCCCTTATAGCGGATCAGCGACGAACAAAGGTGAGTTACTATCCAATATTGTCAGACAAGTATTGTCAGGCCGGCAGGTCTGGCAATACATTGCTTTTAAGTTTGACAATTGAATCTTTGAGTTTCAGCTTGCGTCTTTTCAATCGACTCAGTTGCATCTGATCGGCACCCGATGAATCTGCAAACTCAGCAACCTGTTTGTCGAGTGCTGCATGCTCATTCTCAAGACGCATCAGAATCTGTCGTTGCTCCTGACGGGCTACATCGTCAATGTTGCTCATGGCAGACGCCCACAGAATAATTCGGTTTTCAACTTCTTTGGTTCCGTGACTTTTCAGGCATAAAGGACAAATTCCATGGCCAGATTCATTGTGGCCAACTGCGGCAATGCTAATCAGGCGATCTAAAGCCTGGATGCAGTTGCGATTATTGCTGCTTTGGGGGACGATGCGCACTGATCTGTTCTCCCCGAAATACCGTTGAATAATAACCCACCCTCAGGCGCATGTCGCGATCCGCTTCCCAAAGCAGCCTTCAAACGTGATCCGGTAGACTTCCAGGTCGATGAATATCTGGGGTTTGAGCCAGATGGTGCCGGCGAGCATCTTTGGCTGCAGATAAAAAAGACAGGATGCAACACCCAGGATGTCGTCGACGCATTGGCAGAGCAATTTGCCACGCCAGTAATGGACATCGGCCACTCCGGTCTGAAAGACAAGCACGCAATCACCACGCAATGGATCAGCGTGCCCTATCCGATAATCAATGGATTGCCCTCAAACACCGATTTTTTTGATCAACTGGATGGTGTGGAGGTTTTACAGGTGACCCGCAGTGGAAAAAAGCTGCGACGCGGAGTGCACCGTGAGAATTTTTTTCGCATCCGTCTGCATGATGTCGAGTCTGATCACGACAATACCAATGCTAAACTTAAAGAAATTTCTGAGACGGGTTTTCCGAACTATTTTGGTGCCCAGCGTTTTGGCATTGATGGGCGTAACGTTGAGCACGCACGCAGTATGTTTACCCGCAAACGCAAGCTCACCCGATTTAAACGGTCGATGTATTTATCTGCGGCGCGCTCGTGGATGTTTAATCAGGTGTTGTCTGCTCGCCGCAATAATGGAAGCTGGCTTACGGTTATGGCAGGTGATGTCTGTATGCTTGATGGTACAAACAGCGTGTTCAAGTGCGAAGTGCCAGATACAGAAATTCAAAAGCGTCATAATGAACACGATCTGCACATTACCGGGCCACTGTACGGACGCGGCCAGGCCATGACTGAAGGTGAACCAGCCAGGCTTGAAACCGAGTGTCACGCTGCTGAAGAACTTCTCTGTAACGGGCTGGAGAATGCTGGTTTAAAAGCCGAGAGGCGCGCGCTTCGAGCTGTCGCGCGTGACTTGAAATGGTCCTGGCACAACACCAATACACTTGAATTATCCTTTTCGTTGCAGCGCGGTGTGTACGCAACCTCGCTGCTTGGTGAAATAGTTCAATTGCAGCAGGAGCGTTTAACTTGAACTGGTGGGGAAAATTACTCGGTGGTGGCTTCGGTTTTTTAGTCGGCGGACCTATTGGTGCGTTGATCGGTGCCGCACTCGGCCATAACTTCGACTCAGGCTTAAAAACACTACAGCTCGAGGACGACGAAGCTCGACATGAAGAAATGCAACCCGGCGCACAGGAACGCGTTCAGGCGGCATTTTTTACCGCTACCTTCGCCACGATGGGGTACATATCAAAAGCTGATGGCAAAGTTACCGCAGATGAAATAGCCGTTGCAGAAAGTGTTATGTCTCAGATGCAACTGAGTGCTGAGCAACGAAAAGTGGCGATTGATTTGTTCCAGCAGGGCAAGGACCCAGGCTACGACGTTAAATCAGTGGTTGAGCAATTCCGTGTTGAATGTCGTCGACGTACTAATCTAATGCGAATGTTTGTTGAGATTCAGCTGCATGCGGTTTACGCCGACGGCAAGTTACATCCGGCGGAAGAGAAAGTGCTTGAAGAACTTTGCGAGTATTTGAAGTTCCCCAAGTTTATGCTGCGCCAGATGGAAATACTGGTGCGAGCGGGCAGAGCATCAGCAAATAACACGGGCGGCGGTCAACACCGCAGTGGCTCATCGGTAAACAGCCGCAGCAGTGATCTGTCTGTCGCCGAGGCGTACGAATTACTGGATGTAGAAAAATCTGCAGACAAAGCTGAGGTTAAAAGGGCTTATCGCAAGATGATGAGCCAGCAC
>CAYLZS010000275.1:0-7432 GCA_964388065.1 uncultured Granulosicoccaceae bacterium | reverse complement strand
CCGCTGAGATTTCTTTTTTTCTCGACCTGTGGCGTGATTGCCTTAGAGCCACCAAAGCTGCCACCGAGTACGGGTATAAATATTAATGCCATAAACAATGACGCGGTAAGGCATATGATTACGGTCAATGGCAGGAACTTCATAAACTGACCAACCAGGCCCGGCCAGAATATAACCGGAAAAAATACCGCGAGTGTAGTCGCTGTGGAGGCAGCGACAGGCCAGCTCATTCTTTGCGATGCGGCCTTGTACGCATTGCGTCTGGTCATACCGTCTTTAATATTTCTGTCTGCGAGTTCGGTGACAACAATTGCCCCGTCTACCAGCATGCCGACCACCAGAATCAGGCTAAAAAGCACGACGATATTCATCGTAAAGCCAACGCTGTGAAGCACCAGTATGCCAACAAGAAACGAGCCCGGAATAGCAATGCCAACCAATAGCGCACTGCGTACTCCAAGTGCTGCAATGATGACGATCATAACCAGTACTACACCAGACAGAATGTTATTTTGCAGATCGCTCAGCATGGTAACTATCTGTTTGGACTTGTCTTGTTGAAACAAAACTTCCACTGAAGCCGGCCAGAGTTTTTGTTGCTCCGCCACCAAATCGCGAATTGCCTGATTGGTCTCAATGATATTGGCGCCAATGCGTTTGGAGATTTCCAGTGCAAGGGCAGGCTGGCCGTTTACTCGCGCGAAGCCCGTGGGATCCTTAAAGGTGCGGTTAATAGTGGCGACATCTTTAAAGGTAATAACTGTGTCGCCATCGACTTTGACCGGCAAGGCCAGAATGTCACGAATATCTTCAACAACACCCGGTACTTTTAACACCATGCGACCGGCTCCGGTATCAATAGCACCGGCTGCGACCAACAGATTGTTGTTATTGATCAGGGCAAATAGCTCTTCAAAGCGAATGTTGTAGGTTTCCATCACAACCGGATCAACAGTTACCTCGAGAACTTCTTCGCGCTCGCCACCAATTTTTACTTCAAGCACACCTGCCTGACCTTCGATTTTTTCTTTCAGGTTTTTGGCAATTTTCAGTAAGCTGCGTTCTGGTATCGGGCCTGCGAGTGAAACGGTAATCACCGGAAATAGCGCTACATTGATCTCGTTAACTGTTGGCTCTTCTGTGCCGTTCGGTAGTGTGGATTTTGCGATATCAACTTTTTCTCGAACATCGGCCAGTGCTGTACCCGGATCAAAGCCCGCATCAAACTCAAGTAATACAGAACCGTGGCTCTCGGCACCGGCGCTGGTGATTTTTTTAACACCGGGTATGTTTTTTAGTTCTGATTCCATCGGGCGCAGCAATAATCGCTCACTGTCTTCCGGTGAGATGCCTTCATAACTCATTGAGACATAGATGATCGGAATTGCCACGTCTGGCTCGGCTTCTTTTGGAATTGCGCGGTAGGCAAGGATTCCGCTGAATACGAAGAAGAGGAGTAGCAATATAACAGCGCGATTGCGGTTAAATGCCGCTTCGATTATCGCGTTCATGAATCGCCACTCGAAGCCGTGCTGGTTGTTGTTTTGTTATCTGACTTTATTTCAGGGGTTATATTTTCACCGGCTTCATTTGCTGTCTGTGAGTCTGAGATCGGCTCTACTTCCTCTCCGGGATTAACAAAACCCTGGCCCAGCGTTATCAGAGTGACTTCGTTTGGAAGGCCTGTAACCCAGGCGCCATTACTTTCTGTTTTAACGATTTTTATTTCACGAAAAGCCACGGTGTTGTCTTCGGCCAGTGTTTTTACTCCGAGGTTGCCATTGTCGTCCAGTGCCAGTACTGCAGGAGAAACCCGATGTGCCATTAGTGTTTCCACCGGTATATTTATCTGTGCACTGATTCCAGTCACAATGTTTGCCGGTGGCTGGTCAATGAGTACTTCTATTTTGAAGCTTCGGGTTGTGTCTTCAGCCATAGAAGATACAAAGCTGACTTTGCCGTCATGCGTGCCACCGGTAACAAGCCGGGCCACAGCAGCTTGTCCATTTTTTATATCGGCAATGTGTTGTTGTGGTACTCGTCCGCTAACCAGTAACTTGCTGTCATCTACCAGCGTTGCGATCTCTGAACCTCGTTCAACAAAGTCGCCCTCTTTGACAATTACATCTTCAATAAGCGCATCAATAGGTGCTGCGACATTGATGTACGCCAGTTCCTGTTCGGCGGCTTGCAATTGCGCTTTGGCAGACTCTCTTTTAGCAGCGGCGTTTTCCATGCTGAGCTGCGATTGCAATCCCTGCTTTGAAAGTTTTCTGGTGGCCTGATATTCGTTGTTAGCCTGGATCTGATAGGCCTTTGCAACTGCAACTTCTGCTACCCGATTGCCTTCCGATAATCTGGCCAGTGTCTGGCCGCGGCGGATGCGTTGTCCTTTGTTGAAGTTGAGCAGTTGAATAGTGCCGGAAGTTTCTGTCCGAAGTGTTAGTACCTTTGCAGGTTCGAGCTGCCCCTGAATGACGACTTCGCGCTCGATGCTTTTGGCTTGAAGCTTTTGTATTTGCACCTTCATTTTAGGTGCTTGTTTTTCTTCCTTCGCCATCGATGCATCTGTTGATTGCCTGTCAGTGTCGGCTGCATCTGATCCGAATTGACCACTGACCATCCATAGCACTAATGCAACGACGGCGATGATGGATATGAGAGCAGATTTGCCCATTATTGAACTTCCAGGGTTAATTCTTCGGGTTGTAAATCTGTGTCGCTGATTGCTTTTGATTCAGCTTTATTTTCGACACTTGAGAGTATAAAGCCAGTCACACGGTCAATGAATTCCTTTTGACTCAGTTGGTCTGTATTCGTTCTTTGTGTATTCGCGCGGTTCATATTGTTTTGTTGCGAGTTGCTTTGTACCGGGACTGTACCCGGGTACTGGCGATTGAAGCTGTCTAGTGCACCGCTCAGTGTGCTGCAAATACCGATCAGGTTGTTTCCGGCATTCGGTAGTAGAGTTTTATCGTGCATGCCCTGATTCAGCGCAACAGCAATCCGCCTGCAGTGATTGCGTTGTGCGTTTTGCAGCGCGTCAGCGAGCGCCGGATCAAGGTTGACAAAAAAATGTTCACGCTGACAATACTGCACAACGTGCCGGTATTGCGCTCGTTCGCGGGTGTGGCTGAACGAGATCTTAATCAGTTGCTTAAGCTGATCGCATCCTGTGCCGGTAATCTTAAGGTATTTTTGCCATAGCTCGTCGTAAAATTCCTGTGCGAGACATGCGCATATTTCATCTTTACTGGCGAAGTGCAGGTACACAGTGCCTTTTGCGACGCCTGCGAGCTTTGCTATTCTCGCGACGCTGACATCCTCCCACTTTTCTGTGGTGAAGCAGTTAAGAGCAACTTCCCGCAATGCTCGTTCTCTCTGTTTCCGTTCTTCATTGTTCACAGTGTGGTCTGCCTGTTCAGGTGTGGTCCCGGAGAGTTTTCTATGCTTGCAGGCACATGCTATGACCGTCAGTCATATTGAGTAGTATTAAAGATAGGAGGGAATCCGCTACTTGCAAGACGGATTGCGAAACTGGCATCGTGGTCCGGCTCAGGAGCGACTACACTAAGTCAAGTCTGCTTCTTTATTCTTTGACCTTTCATCTTGAATAAAAATCTTCTACATTTTTGGAATATCTGCGCAGTACGCAGCCCGATGTATGCATTGTTATGCATTGCCGCCGTGCTAGGTATGTCCTGCAGTACACCTGCCTATCAGAAAGTAGACAGGCAGGCCCAGCTACTCGGTTTTGAACGTTCAACCGAGGAGGGCAATAATTTCCGTCACGTGGTGTATGCGCCATCCCGAGAGTCTGCTGGTAACAGCGTGCATGTCTATATTGATGGTGACGGTGTGAACTTTCAGTGGGAGCGGTTTGTACGAGCAGACCCGACTCCAGGGCGTGCGTTGATGTTGGAGTTAATGGGTCTGGACCGAGGCAATACACTCTTTGTAGGCAGGCCTTGTTATTTTGGTTTGGAGCTGGATGACTCCTGTAATGCAGATTACTGGACCTACGCCAGATACTCGGAAAAAGTTGTCAGCAGCATGGTTGATGTGATTGCCAGGCGAACAAGCCAATACTCAGAAGTTGTTCTGTTTGGGCATAGTGGTGGTGGAGCCATCGCTTTGCTGATTGCAGAGCAGTTGCCGAAGGTCAAAGCGGTTGTGACTGTTGCAGGTAACATTGATACGGAAGCCTGGACGCAGCATCATGGTTATACGCCTTTATACGGATCACTTAACCCTGCCAAACGTGCACCGTTACCAGCGACCATCAGGCAACTGCATCTGGTTGGCGCACAGGATACGAATATTCCACCGTCGCTAACAACACCCTGGATTGATGATCAGCCTGCGGCCAGCCTGCGTGTGATTCCCAATAACACTCATCTGTGTTGTTGGAATAAAGACTGGACTGCGGTACTGCGTTGGGTCGCATCACAGGAAAGTTTAGTAAACCGCTAATACTGAAGTATCGCTAGTCTGCTTTTGGGTTGTGTAAAATATTCTTACGGTCACTGCCATCAGGCGCGTACCTGCCGCTTTAGCCGTATACCTGCCGCGTTAGCCGTATACCTGCAATAGCGCCTTTGGGTGGTTTGTAAACACGCCATCAACACCTGTTTCAAACATTTTGGCAGCGTCATCTGTGGTGTTGACTGTGTAGCAGTACACACCGAGCCCTTGCTTTTTATAGTCATCAGTCATTGCTTTTGTCAGCAGTGAATTGGCGTGCAGGTGAATATTGCTCGCACCTGTTTCGCCTGCGAGCGCTTGCCAGTCCGGTGGTGCCACAAGATAAAGACAAGACCTCGGTAAATCCGGCAGTTGTTTGGCTGCCCGAAGCATTGCCACATGACTGAAGCTCGAGACTACAATTGGCGGCAGTTCAGATTTGCTGTTTAGCAGATCAGCAATTGCATTGGTTGTGGGTAGTTCCCAGCCGCTGCATGGTTTGATCTCGAGGTTAATACCCAGCTTAAGTTCCAGTGCCAGCGTCAGGCACTCATCAAGTGTTGCGATTCTCTGTCCTGCAAAGCTGTCTGCAAACCACGCGCCTGCATCCAGAGACTGAAGGGATTCAAGCGTATGTTCAATAACTAAACCGTCTCCATCGCTGCAGCGACTCAGTCCGTCGTCGTGGAAAAGCACCGGCACCCCATCGCGTGAAATATTGACGTCGATCTCGATCCATGTAGCGCCGTGATCGGCAGCCATTTGAATAGCGGCGAGGGTATTTTCCGGTGCATCGCCGCTGGCGCCGCGGTGGGCGATGATTTTTGGCATCTGGCCGGATTCTGCTTTAGGGCTGGGCATAGTCTGTACTGTTTCTTTATGTTTACTGGAAAGTTAGCGTGGATTACACTGGTGACGGCCCAGTGTTGGTCGAATAGTTTCCCACTTAGAAGCACTGTCGAATCTATACAAAGTGACAAGTGGTGTCAGGCTTTGCCCTGGTATGTGCAGCCTTACTTTCATCCTGCGAGATCAAATTGTCGTCTGAATCGGAACGTACGCATAAGACCAGTCAGCCGATGTGGCGGCAGCTGATCCGGCTGTCCAGCGATCGTGGTGACAGCTTACAGAGCCAGCTAAGGCGTGCGTTGGTCACTGCTATTCTCGACGGGCATATCCCGAATAATCGACCTCTGCCTTCATCACGTGAGCTGGCGCGTCAGCTGGGTGTTGCGCGCAATACAGTAGTGCACGCTTACCAGCACCTGATGGATGAGGGTTATCTTATTGCCGAGGAGCGTCGCGGTTATTTTGTGAACTCCGAGCTGGTTAATAGTCGGCTTGCGCGTGCTCCGCAGCCGGTGACCAGCAACGCTGATTCGCCAGACTGGGAGAGCAGGTTTCTCAACCGGCCGTCGCAACAGCGAAATCTGGATAGCGTGCTCGGCCGCTGGCGAGATTACGACTACCCGTTTACTGCCGGGCAAACTGATCCTGCGATGTTTCCCATCAATGAATGGCGGGAGTGCTGCAGACAATCGCTCGCCGTTCAGGCAATTACCGACTGGATGCCGGATTCAGTAGATAACGACGACCCACTGTTGCTTGAACAAATTCAGAATCGTGTCTTGCCACCACGTGGCTTATGGGTATCTACAGATCAGATACTGGTCACAATGGGAGCACAGAATGCACTTTATATACTTGCAAGATTATTAATAAACGAAGGTGACAACGTCGGCTTTGAAGACCCCGGTTACCCGGACGCTCGAAATATATTCGCGCTGAGAAACTGCAACATAATTCCACTTGAAGTTGATGCAGACGGCCTTGTGGTAGATGATCGAATCAATGAATGTAATGTCGTTTTTTGTACTCCAAGCCATCAGTCACCGACCACAGCCACGATGTCCCTTGAGCGCCGCCGCGAACTTTTAAAGCGCGCCTCAGAGCACGATATCATCATCATTGAAGATGACTATGAAAGTGAGCTTAACTTTGCCGGTACTCCAACACCTGCATTAAAAAGCCTGGATGGTAATGATCGCGTTATCTATGTTGGCAGCCTTTCCAAAACTCTGGCACCTGGTCTTAGAATGGGCTACATGATTGGTCCGGAACCACTTATCAATGAAGCGCGAGCTTTGCGACGTCTGATGCTTCGGCATCCGCCATCAAATAATCAAAATGCGGTAGCACACTTTTTAGCGCTGGGTCATCATGATTCACTGGTGCATCGCATCTCTGCCAGTTATAAACAGCGCTGGCAGGCAATGGATGATGCCTTAAGTGAATTTATGCCTGACTCCAGCAGTGCACCGGCGTTTGGTGGCAGCGCTTTCTGGGTAAAGTTACCTGAAGGTGCCGGCGCTGATGAAGTGCAGGACGAGGCAACAAATAACAGCATACTCGTGGTATCCGGTAGTCCTTACTACATTGACCCGGATGCAGCAGAGGCGCATTTAAGGATTGGTTTTTCTTCTATACCGGTGGATGATATCCGCCCTGGTATTAAAAAGCTTTCTGAGTTGGTTAGCCGGATCAGAAGTTAAACAAAATTGTCTTTGGCTATCTATTAAAATTATTTGCAGTAGTTAGCCGCCAACACTACAAAATCTCATGTGAGGAATGAAATGGCGAAGAAGGTTGCATTTATCGGTTTGGGTGTCATGGGCTATCCCATGGCAGGTCATCTTGCCAGTGCAGGGCATAATGTCAAAGTTTATAACCGTACAAAGGCCAAGGCAGATAAATGGGCCGCTGAGCACAAAGGGTCTGCCTGCGGTACACCCAAAGAAGCAGCGGCAGGTGCAGACATCGTCATGATGTGTGTTGGCAACGATGACGATATTCGCTCTGTAGTCTACGGCGACGATGGCGTGCTTGCCGGTATTGCAAGTGGTTCAATACTAGTCGATCACACGACTGCATCAGCCACTATAGCGCGTGAGCTTGCCGATGCCTGTAG
>CAYLZS010000274.1:0-3182 GCA_964388065.1 uncultured Granulosicoccaceae bacterium | reverse complement strand
GCGTTGTAAATACTCGCACGGCAGCCGCCAACACTTCGATGTCCTTTAAGGTTTAGCAGTCCGGCGGCACTTGCCTCTGTAATAAATTTCTGCTCCAGTTCCTCTGAAGGCAGACGGAAGACCACGTTCATATGTGAACGGGACTTCACTTCAACAGGGCAGTTGTAGTAACCGTCGCTGCCATCAATAGCAGCGTATACCATGCCGGATTTATCAGCGGCCAGTGTTTCCATTGCAGAGAGACCGCCTTGTGCTTTCATCCATTTTAAAACTTTGCCGAACATGTAAATTGGAAATACCGGCGGGGTATTAAACATTGAGCCTTTGGACTCCTGAATGTCATATCGCAGGTAGCGGCCCATGTTTTTGTTGGTGGTTTCAAGAATTGATTTGCGTACGAATACAACTGCCATACCTGCAGGTCCGAGGTTTTTCTGAGCACCACCATAAACAATATCGAATTTGTCCCATGGCAGTGGTCGCGCCATATATTCGGAGGACATATCGGCGATCATCGGTACATCAACCTCCGGCCACTCTGCATAGCGTATTCCACCAATAGTCTCATTGGTTGTTATGTGCAGGTAGCGGGTGTTGTCCTGCAGCTTTATTTCATCGCTTGAGGGCATACGGGTATAGCTGCTTTCTTCGCCATCCCACGCGGTGTAGACCTCGCCGTATTCTTTGGCATCAGTGATTGCACCTTTGGCCCAGGTACCTGTATTGATATACGCGCCCTTATTTCCGGCACTAAGAAGGTTCATCGGTACCATCGAAAATTGCAGCAGTGCACCACCCTGTAAAAAAAGTACAGCGAAGTCATCAGGCACCTGAAAAACTTCCATTGACAGTGCCATTGCTTGATTGGCAACTTCGTCAAAGTGCTTGCCGCGATGGCTCATCTCGATAAGTGACATGCCAGCGCCCTGGTAGTCAACAAATTCTGCCTGTGCCTCTTCAAGCACCTCAAGCGGAAGTGTGCACGGTCCGGCACTGAAGTTGTGGAGACGATTAGTCATTGGGTCTGCCTTGCATAGAGTATTAGAAATAGGGGGTTCAGTTAGTGCCAAACCGGAAACAAGCGCTATCAGGCGCTAGTTAACGCAGTTTTTGAACTCACCCTTTTCATAGGCTGCAATGACATCCAGTACACCGTCAGATACTGCGACTTGTGCCTGTGTTGTTGACGCACCGATATGGTGGGTGCTGCAGACGCCGGGGTGAGTTGCGATATCAGAAGAAAAACTGCTGTCATCGGCACCGGGTTCGTTATTGTACACGTCAAGACCAACTCTGATACCTTTACTGTCGATTGCTTCCAGGACTGCGGCGTCGTCCAGCAGTTCTCCCCGGGATGTATTTATCAACATCGCACCGTCTTTCATTTTGGCTGTGAAGGCTTCGTCTACCATGCCTTTGGTGTCTTCGTTGGCCGGCATATGCAGGGTCACGATATCGCAGCATTCGAGAAGCTCATCCAGTGATGCAAGTTGCTGGATTCCAGCGTCTTTTATTCTCCTGACAGCGGCATCTGATCGACCGGGTTTGGCTAGTGCAAACACATTCATACCGAAGGCTCTGGCACGTTCCGCTACTGCAAATCCGATGGAACCCAGACCGAGAATGCCGACCGATTGTCCGTAGAGTCCGCGCGCGACCGAGTATTTCTTTTTATTCCAGATACCGTTGTTGAGGTCGGATACATTGTCCGGAATATTTCGATCAAGGGAGATCATCAGGCCCATCACCAGTTCGGCCACGGCAACAGAGTTGGCACCGGGGACATTGCTGACCCGGATGCCGAGCTCGGCAGCTGTGCTTTTATCGATGGTATTGGTTCCGGCACCGGCGCGAATGACCAGTTTCAGGTGACTGCCGGCTTCAAGCGTCGCCGCTGTTACTTTGGTACTGCGCACGATCAGGATTTCGTGATCGGTGATTGCGGCCTGCAGTGCATCTCCTTCAAGCGTTGCATCGGATGTAATCTGATGGCCACTTTCTTTGAGTCTTTCCTCGTGCGATGTCGGAAAGCTGTCGGCAATTAGAATTTTCATCTTAAAAACAGCACCTGCCTGAAGTTGTGCGATTGTAGTGGCACTTATCGTGGGTCAGTGATCCACCCACGCCGTCCACTGATACCCGGACACCGGGTTATCGTACAAGGGATCAATTTGTGTACCGGAATGCAAATACAGGGTCGGTTTCAGACCAGCCGGTGAATGGTCGCCCGGGTGGCGCTAAAAAATAAATCGGAGAAAAGTCAGAAAACCACGCGAACTTTGCTGGCAAGAGTCGCAATCGCCAGGCAGTCAGGGTGCTTGTTCAGGGAGCTCATGGTCGCATCAATGAGTCTTGCCTCTGGCAGGTCCGGTTGCAGGTGCCAGATCATAAAAAGCTCCGCCCAGAGTTCGCTGGCTGCATTCATTTTGAAGTCTTCCTGGTTCATCGCGAACAGGTTGAGGTAGCCGCTCCAGTGTTGAAGTTCTGCAACCTGAGCTATCAGCCTGCTGTTTTGCTGCTCCCAGGAGCCGTGGTAACTGTTCTCACGGTTACCGGTTAGCTGATATTTACGGCTGATCAGATGCCCGAGTTCATGAAAGAGATCACCGGCAGGTGTTGCCGATTGGTCGTTTAAGTAGATTGTGTCGCCGCTCAGCACTTCGATCTGTTCGCCGAAGTCGTTGTACAGGGGCCTGTCGTGCCACAAATAGCAAGAGGTATAGGAGTAACTTTTTACGCCAACGATTTCACTCAGATGCAGATCGCAAAGCGTCAGCAGTTTTTCCAGTTCGGTCGTTTCAGGACTTGCCATAGCTTAGGTGGATGCAGACCTTTTGACACGGCAAGGCTAACACATACGGGACTGAAAATTGGTAGTGAATTGGTTTGCCGATCAGGCAATTCTGACACTGGCTGGACCGGCTTACTGCAATCAATCGTCTCCCGTTTTCAGTCGTAAATTGTACAATTAAATGTCGAGAGAAAAAAACAAGTCGCGTACAATACAATGTGTGTATTGAAAACTGACCTGGAGATTGTTTGTGATTGTCGGAACGGTTAAAGAAACTTTCAATGGTGAAGCACGCGTCGCCATGACACCTGCCTCTGCTCGGGAGCTGCAAAAGCTTGGGCATACCTGCCAGATTGAATCGGGAGCGGGTGATGCAGCCGGTTACACGGAT
>CAYLZS010000273.1:0-2021 GCA_964388065.1 uncultured Granulosicoccaceae bacterium | reverse complement strand
CTTTCATATGGTCGATTGTAAGGGCACAAACGAAATTTATCACCCAACATCAGGAAACCGCCGACGGTGCAGGTTTTAACGGTCCCAGCTGCAGTGGTAGCGTATTAAAAGCATCACCCAGGAACTTGAGCGAGCTGAATTTCACTCTTGGCAGTGCGAATGACACTACTTATCTGTAATTTATCTAACTTCAGAGGATCTAAGCCGAAACCACACCGAAATTTATGACCACCAAATGCCCGCATAAAATAATAAATAAGTAATATATATAATTATTTCATATACTTAGATTATTATTTTGAATCCCCTAGGGGACGCCATTCTACCTTTCTCAGCGTCGATCACACTACTAACTGCGTCTGAGTCAGTTACTGGTTCTGGCTGAATTGTCGTAGTCCACCAGAATTGGCCTCGCTCAGACATTTTGACAAAATCATGCCCCAGGCCCAATTTTAAGGGTCACCAATTAAGGGCAAACAATCTGATAGAAAAGCTAAGGTGAACAGACTTTATAAGTGTTTTACCGGTATCACCTATTCTTGTTGCTCCGCAGATGAAAATAAATTTAGCTCTCCACCATCGCTAAATCGAGTAGCACCAGATTTACCTGCAACAGCTCCCAGTTTTCCTTTGAGTGTGTAGACAATCGACTCACCAGGTGTGCTGCCTGCAGAATCTGCGGTCCTCGAAAACAGTTGACGAGCGAGACTGAATGCAGAAATGGTGACAGGTATCGTCAACAACTCTTCACTGAATCGGGGAATCTCACCTGAGGCATTGCTGACACCACTGGCCAAACCCTGACCATCAAGATCAAGGCTCACCGATATGCCGTCGTAAGCAAGGGCATTTTCATTGGGATTTTGTACCCGTAATTTTAACGCAAAGCGGACTTCCAACCCTTCTGTGGGCAGTGGTTCCAACCCTGCTACTCGCACGTTAGGTGCGTCATCTCCGATCGGCAGATTTGCACAGCCACCAAGTAAGGCAAGAATAACGAATAGTGGAATCATGGCGATGTTATATCGGTACATTGGGCATATTCCAAAAGTTAATATTGTAGGACAGCGAGTAACTGATGATGATCAGGTTTATCACTGTTTAACCCGGAACACAAAAACAAAACTGTACGCGTTGTTGTAAGGATACAGCATGCAGGCGATTGCGCGCGCCCCACTTAATCAGATCTATGTTACTCAGGAGTCAATCCACTACTCTAACAATCAGGGGAGAGACACAAGGTAAGTCGCTATAACAGCAACAAGCAAAATCGACACGATCGCAATTTTATCCAGTAAACCAGGTTCACTCGACACTTCTGTGTTAGAAAACCCTCTGTCTTTTATATACTGGCCGACCGATCGAAGAGCAAGCTCTCGCTCGACTAAGAAGAACTCTCTTTTATTATTGATTCGATAATCTGAGAGTATTTCGTGTATATCACGTTCTGCTCTTTTTAGTTCTGCATGAGGGACGCGCCAACACTTTTCCAGTTCGAATTGAACTGGCACCCCGGTTGAATAAAGTTCTGCGGCACGTTTTTGAGGTGTGTGTTTTGTCAGCCCAATTTTCAGGAGACCTGGCATGCACTGATTTGATAATACATAGATATAAGACACGACAGTTTTAAGTCAGGCCAAATACATGCCACCAGATAGTGCTTATTTCTCAATACTGCAGTGTCTTCAGTAGCAAACCCGGATGACACTTGATTTGGTGCTAACCAGCAAATTCCTTCTCCAAACGCTCTGTTCCAATCTTCTTTTTGCTTTACCTGTTCGTTTAGAGCAGCCAGCTGGCCGCAGTCGCTTTAACGACATCTATCGGTATTTCGTATACAAAAGCTTGTTTTTAATTCTGTAAATGGGCTAAATTGTTCTGAAAAGGCAACTACTGCGTACCTCCATCAGGTATTCGCGCTAGTCAAGAATTAGTGACAAATGCGGTTGGTTTTAAGAAGTGGCTGGAGTTTCCGGTCAACGCGAGGCGGCCACCGAAACAGTTTTTTGGTGCGAAATCAA
>CAYLZS010000272.1:0-36460 GCA_964388065.1 uncultured Granulosicoccaceae bacterium | reverse complement strand
ATGGAAGAGTGGCGCAAAGGCTGGCACCCGGAGACCATGAACCCGAAGGGTAAAAGCGACAACGTTCTAATCATAGGTGCAGGCCCTGCAGGACTGGAAGCGGCATGGGCACTCTGTCGAAGAGGCTATAAGGTCGCAGTTGCAGAGGCGACCACAGAAATTGGTGGTCGAGTAACCAAAGAAAGTAAATTGCCAGGTCTGTCGGCGTGGGGGCGCGTCGCAGACTATCGGCAATACCAACTGTCACAAAAACCGGAAGTAGAAATTTATCTCGACAACAAACTGAATGCCGATGACATACTGCAATTTGGTTTCGAAAATATTTGTATCGCAACCGGTGCGCAGTGGCGACGTGACGGTGTTGCCCGCCAGCATGTTGTGCCAATGAAAATTGCCGCAGGTGCCACAGTGTACACGCCGGATGATCTCATGAACGGAGTCATCCCCACAGGTCGTGTGATTGTTTTTGATGATGATCACTATTACATGGGCGGCGTACTTGCAGAACTGCTTGTGCGCCATGCTGCAGAGGTTCAATTGATTACTCCGTCTGCCTATGTCTCCGACTGGACAATCAACACCCTTGAGCAAAGCGCTATTCACTCACGTTTGGCTGAGTCTGGTGTAGAAATCACGTTAAATCGAGGCATAGCCGAGATCCATACAGACCATGTCTCAAGCAATTGCGTATATACCGATCGCATGGAGAAGTACCAGTGCGACTCTATTGTTATGGTGACCTCTCGCACTGAAAACAGTACGCTCTATAGTGATTTAAAAGCCCGTGAGAACGAGTGGACCGACAACGGCGTAAGATCTGTACAAATAATTGGCGATGCCAATGCACCCGGCCCAATTGCATGGGCAACCTATGCCGGACATCGCTATGCACGTGAGCTCGACGAACCGGCTCCCGGAGACAAACTAACATTCAGGCGTGAAATAACAGCTCTGGCCAATCCCGGCTAAGCTATTCAAGCGCTCCGGAGATCCTCAGAATTCCATGTTGTTTGCGTCGCTGCGGGGTTACCTGTCATCCAATTCCCATCGGTATACTGCCGTTTGAGGAACCAACCTGTAACCAGAGCAACAACGTCAGGATCGAACAAGAGTGACAGACCCAACAGCCGTTTCGATCCGCAACGTCAAAAAGCAATTTGGTGATTTTGTCGCACTGAATAACATCAGCCTCGAAATCACAGACAACGAATTTTTTACTTTACTCGGTCCCTCCGGCTGCGGAAAAACAACACTGCTGCGAATGATCGCAGGCTTTGAAAGCACCAGTGACGGGGAAATCTGGCTATACGGTGATGAAATAGAAACACTGCCACCCAATCACCGACCGGTAAATACAGTATTTCAAAGTTACGCGTTGTTTCCGCACATGAATGTTGCGCAAAATATTGGTTTCGGTTTAAAAATGCTTGGCTGGCCTGATAGTGAACAGCAAGCACGCGTAGATGAAATGGTACAAACGGTAAAGCTACAAGAGTTTGTGCATAGAAAGCCCGCACAACTATCTGGTGGCCAGCAACAACGCGTCGCTTTAGCACGAGCCATTGCCCCAAAACCTAAGGTGTTGTTGCTCGATGAGCCATTGTCCGCGCTCGATCTTAAGTTACGTCAGCAGATGCGTGCTGAATTAAAATCGCTACAACGCGAAACCGGCATCACCTTCGTTTTTGTCACCCATGATCAGGAAGAGGCACTGACCATGTCGGATCGAGTGGCGGTAATGTCAGCCGGTGAGCTGCAACAAATAGGATCGCCAGTTGAAGTTTATGAAAAACCTGCAAATCGTTTTGTTGCCGATTTTATTGGTGAAACTAATTTGCTAAACGCCACTGTCACTAACGTTGTGGACAGCATCGTTCATTGCACTCTTGACAACGGCGAGACAATTATTGCTGAGACCGACAGCACGAGTAACGCACTGTCTGTGGGCACCCTGGGACTGGTATCCCTGCGCCCTGAGCGACTGACAATCCATACCGATGGCAACTCCTCTGTCGCTAAAGCAAATTTAATCAGAGGCACACTGGCAGGCGCTACGTATTTAGGTACAGATACACAATATGATGTTCAGTTAAGTGACAACACCATTGTAAGGGTGCGATTGCAAAACGACACAGGCCTGCACGCAAACTTAACGAACGGAAGCAGTGTTGAACTGAGCGCCGCAGACGGATCTGCTCGGTTCCTGGTAAACTAGCGTGGCTGCCATCGGAACAGGTAAAACCGTATCTAGTACCTATGCACCGGTTCGAGGCTGGTTGCTTATGCCGTCCTGGCTGACGATTGGCATATTTGCATTATTGCCATTGGGCCTGATGCTGATCTATTCATTTTTAACCAAGGAATTTCGTGGTGGTGTAATCTGGGAGTTCTCTCTTGGAGCTTATGATCAGTTTTTATTCGATCGCGGGCTGTTCGGTGATGAAGCACCTTCTATCGAATGGACGTATATCAATATATTTCTCCGCTCACTTATACACGCAAGTGTTGCAACATTTTTTTGCCTGATCATTGGTTTTCCAACCGCGTATTTTATTGCTACCCGCCCTGCCTCATCACGATCCGTATGGCTTTATATCATCACCATACCGTATTGGGTTAACCTTCTGATTCGTACCGTTTCAATGAAGTTTCTAATTCGAGATAACGGTCCGATGAATCAGGCCTTGCTGGGTCTGGGA
Source organism: uncultured Granulosicoccaceae bacterium (assembly GCA_964388065.1). Classification (GTDB taxonomy): domain Bacteria; phylum Pseudomonadota; class Gammaproteobacteria; order Granulosicoccales; family Granulosicoccaceae. The sequence goes on along the minus strand of CAYLZS010000272.1, from coordinate 33,761 downwards.
ATTATTGATACGCCACTGCATCTTATCAATACCAATCTTGCGGTGCAGCTAGGTCTGTTTTACTCATACCTGCCATTTATGGTGCTGCCAATCTATGCCTCAGTTGAGCGCTATAATGTAGCGTTGTCAGAGGCAGGTGCTGATCTGTATGCCGGCAGATGGACAATTTTGCGGGAGATATTAATACCGGTAGTGAAGCCGGGTATTATCGCCGGTTGCATATTGGTTTTCGTGCCAAGCCTTGGAGCATTTTTAGCACCCGATCTGCTTGGCGGTGCAAAGACGTTCATGATCGGCTCTTTGATTGAAGAACAGTTCAAAGGCACTGCCAGTAACTGGCCATTTGGTGCAGCCGCATCAATGATATTGCTTTCAATTATTATGCTGGTGTTAATATTTTATGCGCGCTCTCAGGCAAGGGAGCAAATTTAATATGCGCCGTCGACACTACAATGTGCGTCACTATCCAGGTTTTTTCTGGGTGACACTGCTGTGTTTGTTTATTTTGTATACCCCCCTGATTGTGGTAATGGTGTATTCATTTAACGATAGCTTGTCTATTACCCGATGGGGTGGTTTTTCTACACGCTGGTATGTGGATCTTTTTACCGGCGTAGAATCGGCAAAGTTTAAACGTGCCGCTGTTAACTCTCTGCTGATTGCAACCTGCGCCGGACTTATCGCCACGGTAGTTGCCACAGCAGCTGCCATTGGAATGGTTCGTGGCGGTTTGTTTCGCGGTAAGGCAATGAGCTTCGGCTTAATTTCGCTGCCATTGATGGTGCCGGAAATCGTCACAGCTGTTGCCATGTTGATTTTCTTTACTTCAATCGGACTGACACTCGGCTATGGATCAATACTGATTGCGCACACAGTGTTCTGCATTCCATTTGCATATTTGCCTATAGCCGCGCGACTTCAGGGAATCGAAGCGGGCTTTGAAGAAGCAGCACAGGATTTGTACGCCGATCGATGGCAGGCTTTCAGACACGTTTTAATGCCAATAATGGCGCCGGGCATTCTGTCCGGCTTTTTACTGGCGTTTATTATTTCGCTGGATGATTTTATTATCACCAATTTCGTTAAGGGAGCGGGAATGGAAACCCTGCCTACCGCCATTTTTGGCGCAGTTAAACAAGGTATCAAGCCCAATATCATGGCTTTGAGCACTTTGTTGTTGCTGTTTTCAGTTTTCATCGTTACGTTGTCCTACAGGCTGGGACGCTCAGCCACAAACACGCACACAAGTTGAAGAGGAAAATCTGATGTTTCAAAAACGTTGTTTACTCCCGCTCGGGATATCACTGGCTCTTATCGCTGGTCAGGCTCAGGCCGAAGGTAAGCTCTCTATTTATCACTGGTTCGAATACATTCCACAGGAATTACTCGATGACTTTTCGGCTAAATACGATATAGAAGTCACGATGGACACTTATGACAGCAACGAGTCTATGCTGGCAAGTTTAAAAGCCGGTAAGCTCGGCTCGTATGATGTGTCAGTACCCGGAGACTACATGGTTGATATTATGGCCAAAGAAGGTCTGCTCGACACTATCAACGAAGGCGAACTGGAAAACCGTGGCAACATAGAAGATCAGTGGCTTGATGTGCCGTTCGACGCAGGTCGCAAGCACTCAATACCCTATCAGTGGGGTTCAACCAGTTTTTCAGTCAATCGAGACGTCTACGAAGGTGACATTGCGACCACAGATATCCTGTTTGATCCACCCGCGGAACTCGCTGGTAAAATAAACATGCTCGACTCGCAGGGTGAAGTACTTGCCATGGCATCACTGCATCTGGGTATCCCGCAATGCAGCAGCGACAAAGCACAGTTGAAAGCGCTCGACGATCTGTTGACCACAGCCAAAGACAACTGGGCATCTTTTGGGTCCGATATCGCCAAAGACGTACTGGTGTCTGGTGATGCAGCAGCTGGTATGATCTACAACGGATTTTCTGCCAAAGCACGCGCCGAAGGTGCAAACGTCGAATACGCGTTTCCAAAACAGGGTTTCATTGTATGGATGGATAATGTAGTCCTGCTAAAAGATGCACCGAATCGCGACAATGCACTGAAGTTCATGGACTTCATGCTGGAGCCTCAGAATATCGCGGCGGTAAGCAATTATGCTCAGTATGCAGCCGGGGTAAAAGGAACGGCAGAGTTTACCGATCCTGAACTTGCAAAATCACCTGAGTCTAATCCGCCATCTGATGCACCGGGTGCTTTTATCGCTGTGTGCGATCAGGCAACACAAGAGGTGTATGACAAGATCTGGACAAGACTGCGCAAATAGAATATGTGCCTACAGTCGACTGTAATTATTACGGTCGACTGTTTTATTAAATCACACAGCTACTTATACAAACACAAATGCAAACAGTTCTGAGTGAGCAACACAAACTGCACTTCCCGCAGGGAGAACTCGCAGGCGGAAAACTCGTACGACCATATGAGTGCCCGGAGCGCTGGGACTATATTGTTCAGCAACTCGATCAAGCGGGGCTAAAAGAACGCAAAGCACCAAAGCCACTGGACCCGGCACTCGTTGAGCAAGTACATACACCTGCATTCATCAAATTTTTATCTCAGGCCTGGGATGCATGGCAGGCAGAGGGTTTCGACGGAGAGGCCATTCCCACGGTATTTCCCGCCAGAAGAATGCAACAGCGCGAACCGAACTATATCGACGGCAGACTCGGCTATTACGCGATGGCGCTTGAAACAGCTATCACCAGTGGCACCTGGGAAGCGGCACAATCCAGTGCGGCTGTTGCTCAGACAGCACAGGAGCTGATATCCGACGGAGCTAAAACCGCTTTTGCACTATGCCGACCACCCGGGCATCACGCAGGTGCCGATCTCTATGGCGGATATTGTTTTTTAAACAACGCAGCAATCGCTGCTCAGGGTTTTCTAAACCAGGGTGCCGAACGCGTTGCTGTTTTAGATGTGGATTTCCATCACGGTAACGGTACCCAGGACATTTTTTATCAACGGGACGATGTGTTGTTTCTATCCTTACATGGAGCGCCGGAAGATGCTTTTCCGCACTTTTTAGGCTATGCAGATGAAAAAGGAGACAATAAAGGACAAGGCTATAATTTCAATTATCCCCTTCCTCCTGGCACTCCATACACTGAATGGTTAAAAGCCCTGCAGGACGCACTACAAAAAACAGCGACTTATTCACCAGATGTGCTGATCATTTCATTAGGTGTCGACACCTTCAAAGAAGACCCGATAAGCTTTTTCAAACTGGAATCTGAGGACTTTAGCCACTACGGTAAAGCCATTGCAGGTTTAAAGATACCTACATTGTTTGTTATGGAGGGGGGCTATGCAGTCGAAGAAATCGGCATCAATACGGTTAATGTGTTGACCGGATATCTTGACGGGTAAATGTGGTGCGACAACGCCGCACCACAAAGAACAGACATCAGGCAGCTTGGAAATTTAAAGCCACACCGTTGTTACAGTAACGCAGGCCGGTGGGTTGCGGGCCGTCTTTAAAAATATGACCCTGATGGCCGCCGCAGCGCGCACAATGATATTCAGTACGCGGGAAGATTAGCTTATAGTCAACTGAAGTTCCCACATGGTTGGGTATCGCTTCATAAAAACTCGGCCAGCCAGTTCGACTGTCGTACTTTGTAGAAGACTCAAACAACGGCAGATCACAACCGGCACAGGCAAAAATACCGTCGCGCTTTTCATCGTTTAACGCGCTGCTGAACGGTCGTTCGGTTCCTTCTTTGCGAAGCACATGATATTCAGAAGCCGTCAGCCTCTTCTTCCACTCATCGTCTGAAAGCTCTATTTTTTCCACAAGCTGGTCTTCGGTCAGGGTGACTTTCACTGAGGTCGTCTCAGGTGTTTGCACTTTGGCTTGATTGCTCGCATGTATAGTGTGGTAACTCAGTGGCACTACAGGTATGGCCGCTACACCAGCGAAATATTTTAGAAAGGTTCTCTTATTCACTTCCAGACTCCAAATAGCAAAAATTTAGGCGAAACCGGAATAACCGATTCGGCAAACAGCCTATTAGAGCAGGAGTTGTCGGTAAGGTTCGATCAGAAGCTTAATTTAGATTGATACATCAATAACAAATCTATAATTTAAATATCACAGTGACCATAACAAGGTGGTTTTCAGCACGCAGTGGCGGGATTTACAGTGGCCTGGCAGGACTATTTCTTAACAATAGACGTTGTTAGGCTGCGGTTACAACATGGCGGTGGAAGTCCGTTTATGCGACCTGCAGCACTATTTACTCGTTCTACATCACTTACGCAGCGCGGCGGTACGGAGTGAGCATTACTTCCAGTTCTTCAGGTGATTGAGGAAAGGCAAAGTAGTAGCCCTGACCACGGTTACATCCAAGTTTTCGCAACGCTTCCGCCTGCTCTGCCGTTTCAATACCTTCGGCGGTAACTGACATACCGATCGCATGGCCAAGTCTTACCGAGGCATCAACAATCGCGGCATCGTTGGTTGAAGTCATCATGCCTTTGACAAAAGTCTGATCAATTTTCAGCAGCGAAAGTGGCATTTCTTTGAGCCTTACCAAAGATGAATGCCCGGTTCCAAAATCGTCCATGGCAAATTCAATGCCTACATCGTTAAGTCGACTCATCGCATCTTTCGAGCGCGTATAGTCTTCCATCACTGTGGTCTCGGTAAGCTCTATGGTTATTGAGTTACCATCAAGACCTGACTTTTCCACGATATCCAGAACTGACTGTACGAAATCAGTGTCGGGCAACAGTGAAGCAGAAACATTAACTGACATGGTAAAGTCGTGCGGCAAGTCCATGGTGTTTTGCCATTGCACCAGTTGATTCGTCGCTTCTGTCATTACCCATTTACTGACTCTGGATATATACCCGTTACGCTCCAGCATGGTAATGAAGTCTATTGTTGAAATCCCTTCACACACAGTGTGAACACAGCGTAACAACGCCTCTACTCCCACAATACGTCCGCTATGTAGTTCGATATAAGGCTGGTAAACCAGCTTAAACAGATCTTCAGGAGAATTGTGTTCAATCAGCTCCCCTATACGTCTATACCTTGTTGTTTTCTCGTGAATTTCAGAAGAGTAAAAACTGTAGCTGCCTCTGCCGGTTGCCTTTGCATCGTAGAGTGCCAGATCAGCTTTTTTAACAAGGTCGGTAGTGTCCAGATTCAGCAAAGGCTCAACGGCTATACCTATAGTTGCAGACGGTTGTATTTTTTCGCTGTTGTAGACTATCGGTTTTGATGTTGCGGATCTGATTTTTTCAACAATAGGCCTGGCATGTCCGGCTGTTGGCAGTGAATCCAATACCACAGCGAATTCATCACCACCAACTCTGGCTGCACAATCACCCGGATCCAGACTCTCTTGCAACCGGCTGCCAAATACCGAGAGCAGCCTGTCACCCGCGTCATGCCCGAGTGAATCATTTACCTGTTTAAAGTAGTCGAGATCAATCATGATCACGCCAGCAAAACGCTCCTCCGCTTGTTCTGATTCAGCGGTTTCATCAGAGTGCAATGCGGCAATGCTGTCGTTAAACGCCTTGCGGTTCGCAAGACCGGTAAGTTCGTCGGTATAAGCAATCTCTCGCAGTGCTTTGTGCGATTGTGATATGGATTCTCGCATCGCATTAAAAGCGCTGATAAGACCGTGAACTTCAAAAACACCTTCCGGTCGAAGCGCTTTGCTGTAGTCCCCGTCTTTTAGAGCCTCTGTTGCACGATATAACTGAGTCACTGGTGCAGAGATACGTTTAGCCTGAGTGCTTGAAATAATCAAAGCAAGGAACACAACAACGAATAAAGCAATGATGGAGCACACGGATAACAGATTCGTCCATATAGCAATTTGCTCGACTCTTATACGCATAGCAGAAACTTCGCGATCAGAAATTGCAGCAAGCTTAACTGCAATCTCCGCAGACAGTGGTTCTACCCGGGTACTGATGGTGTGCCACGCAACGTTACTGCGCGGTGACCTTTTGGATGCGATTATACTGTCTGAGAGGCGCTCCAACTCATCCAGTTGTTCGGTAATCTGAACAGGTAATAGTGAGACCGAACCGGTGATTGAGCCGGTAGACAACCACGCAGTTAATCTTCGAACACGTTTAATATGGTCCAGATATTTACTGGCATCCGCTTCATGCCCCTCTACAACAAAGCGACCGAGTGCTGCTTCCGCTTCGGAAATACCCAGTCGTAGCCTAAAGAAAGATTCCCGCGCCGCAGCACCGGGATTTACCTGCTTGTACCGAAGCTTGTCTATTTTTTCGACCAGCTTTTCCCGGGCCGGCCCAAACTCCTGGCTGAAAACCAGCTTTGCCGGTTCGTTACCAGATTTAGCAGCAACATCAATTGTCCAGTCCTGGAGTTTCCGAAGACGGCTCAGACTGTCGTCGAGCTTTGACAACCGCAACTGGCGTTCCGGCGTACCGTAGTCCATCGAAAGTTCTTTTAGTGTTTCAAACGCAGGCCAGATTTCATCTCTCCACGCCTTGTTGACGTTTTCACGCAACGCCGGATTTTTAAGAGCCACCCAGCCTCTTAGATTGGCTTCCGACCGTTGCAGACCCAATTGCACAGTCATGGCTGCATTGGCACTGGGAACATTGATCAGCCTGCTGGTGGTGATAGGCTCTCTTAGCATCTCCATCGCCACTGCCGCCAGCAACAGTACCAGTGCCGCCAGGCCTGCCACTCGAAGGTGAGAGCGCAGGAGTTGTTGCCGCAGCGTGGTATGCCGCGTTTCTCCTGTGTTGTGGGATTTCTGCGTCAATGCAATTACTCAGTCCGCCAACTCAGCCTGAGCTGCTCTCATAGTTAAGAGGTAATTGACAACACTCACCAGCTCCGAATAAAGGAGTTCCTGTCCCCAGGGAGGCATTCTCCCAGACCTGCCAACCGCTTTCCCACCCGCGCTTACAATTGCAATAGTCTCATCATGAGAAAGCGTGCTGCGTGTCAGATCAGCTGGTGACGGATTGTGAATGATTCGACTCATACGGCCATCTCCCTGACCGGAACTGCCGTGACAAGTCTCACACCGTGCTCTGTAGATCTTTCTGCCATCGAAACGACCAGGCGAGATTTCAACCGACGTCAGTAGCTTGGTGGCATAGTCAAAGTCGCGGCGCAGTATGTCTATGAATTGTGTTACTGCGTCGATGTCTGCTGCTGCCAGTTCATCTCGCCATGGAGGTGAAAAAGCCTTACCAGATTCAGAATTGCTGCCTTCCTCAATTATGCGTCGTACAGAATGAACGGCGTTACCACCGGTTTTGAGTCTGGTATCGGGGTAATCGTGTATCAATAAGGCCATCGGTCCCTCTCCCAGACCTTTAGAGCCGTGGCAAAGTGCACAGCGCTCAAGATAGACCTGTGCTCCACGACTATGCGTATCAGTCGCATCAGCGGCAACACTCGTAGCCTGGAGGAGAAATACGCCAAGTATCAGCGCACGCATTGCGTTGAGAATCACTCTTCTACCTCAATGATCATTCTCATACTGGGATGTATAGCGCACTCAATGTGGACTTCACCAGCCTGATCAAACTTAACTGTTCTGGATTCACCCTGCGGGTAGGAACCAAGATCAAAGGTAGACGCTTCGGAGAGGCTGAAAACGTTGTGGAAAAACGGATCGTTGTTGGTAAATTTTACCGTGTCACCTACCTTTACATTCAAACGATCGACAGAAAAGCGCTTATCCTTTTGACCGATATTTGGCAGAGTAACCGCAACCAATTGCTCAACCGGTGCGGCAACGAATTGCTCAACTTTATCCGCTGGAAGTTGCTCGGCAACGAGTCGTCCGACCGTAAAAAAAAATGTAAATACAACGACTACCTGCAAGGCTGTTTTCATTTTTTAGCTATATCCATTAAACAAGTACGACGAACTATTCCGGTGCGACGCTGAGTGAGTTTTGTTGTGAATTCTGTGGTGATTCAGATATCGCATGCAGAAAAGCGATCAAATCATCTTTCTCCTGAGACGTGAGTTCGATCTCCTTCATCTCCGGCGATAAGTTGTCTTTAACTGCGCCATTTATGTAATGCTCAACTACATCCCTTAGGGTTTCAGCAGAACCATCATGGAAATAAGGAGCAGTCAGTGCGATGTTACGAAGTGATGGCGTCTTGAATGCACCGCGCATCAGCTTAACCGGACGAACGTTGTAGCGACCCAGATCCGGATTTTCACCTGCAAGTGACTCGAGTCCTATATTGTGAAAACCATCATCAGTAAAATTTGGTGCGGCATGGCAGGTTCCACAGCTGCCACGATCAGGATCCAAAAATACGCCAAAGCCACGAATCTCCGCCGGCGTCATAGCGTTTGCATCACCAGCGACCCACTGATCGAACCTGGTGTTTTTCACGATTAGCGTTCTTTGAAAAGTAGCAAGTGCTACTGATACTGCAGGAATGTCTATTAATTGCTCAGGAAACAGCGCTTCGAATTGACGACGATAGACCGAATCACCCTGTAATATTGCAAGCAACTCTTCGGGCTCAAGTCCCATTTCATCGGCGTTAAAAATTGGTTTCGTCGCCTGATCTTCGAGGGTTGCGTCACTGCCATCCCAGTTAAAGATGTTGCCATAAGCAACGTTGTACAACGAAGGAGTAGCTCGGCCGAGTGGCTCACCATTCATACTTACCGCGGTCGGTAATCCGTCAGCCCACCCAAGCTCAGGGCGATGGCATGACGCGCAGGAGCGATTGCCATCTGCGCTTAAATTTTTATCAAAGAACAATTTGCGACCGAGCGCTACCAGAGCGTCAGTTTTCTTCTCATCAAAGTCCGAATCCGGCGCCGGTGGTATCTTCCACTCCGACAGACTACTGTCTCCGGCACTCAAAGAGGATTCACCGACAATTTCGTGCCAGGAGGGATAGTCACCTGAAACGCTGCCAAATGACACAGTGATGCAGAGCATCGACAGAGCCACAGGTAGCACTGCGCGCTTGCAGCGTGAACTATTTGCTATTCGCGAAAACACTATTGCTCCGACTTACGGGTTTTCAAACCGTTGACTTTTATTCGCCCTACAAATTGCTATCGTCCGTACACAGTCGAACTGGTGTGATCGAATTAACATAATGATGGGCAAATCGTAGATTAAGCGATTAGCCATAACCAATCGGAATATTCAGGTACTTTCACAGCCCCACAGTCAAATAAATAACGCTAAATGCCATTGGTAATTACTCATCAAAATGCAGTTTCGCCTGCCTGCCACTAAGTAAAGTCGGTATGTGGCTTTGCTGCGAGCGAGGTGCTTAGCCAGCTTGCACAAAGGCATGTTACAGATGCTTTAAATAAAGGAGTTGTAGTTCGCGGTGCATAAAACGGCCGGTTCGGTTTGTCGACTTCGGTTTGCAAAGATCTATGCAGTCGAACACTAAGCCCGTTCGTTTAATATGGTGTTAAGGTCAGTTAATTCGACGCTTCGCCTTCGCTTCTAACACGTACATGGCTTACGGTGCTCTTGTGAGTGGCTTTTCGAGCATTGTTCAAAGATCGGTGTAAATCTAAACAACACCCTCCCGTTGCGGGAGGGTTAGCACAATAGTACTGCAGAATATTTTGCTGCAGCAGTTTTCACTCGAGTTCTCACTTGTGTTTTTTTTAGGTGAGTTTTCAGGTGAATTTACGGGGTAAAGTTTGTCGCTTTATCCACCGGCGTAAAAACAATAGAACAAGCCATCACCACCAGACTTTGGCAGATCATCAGCACCACACCCTCGCGATCCATGGGCGGAATTCCATGAAACCATGTGGCGGTCCTTGCTCAGACCCACACGATCGTGATGACCAACAATGGCCGATCCGTCACCACTACTGGTCCATCCTGCACAAGATGTGTCCCCACCTGCAGTGGAGTACTGACCAGTGGGAGTTGAACCCGTCAGAATATCGTGTCGGTTTGGCTTCGCACCACGCCCGTTAACTGCATTGCCGCTTTCGTCCAAACCAGTTGCTAAGTTTATAGGATTGGCATCCGAGTGCAGTTCATCAACACTGTTGGCAATCAGTTCACCTTTTGCATTGTGCCATGGACCAGCCCCAATACGGCCACGCGCATCAACACCCGGAATAACTTTAGGTGAGTCTCCGGAGCGATCAATCATTGCCGGAACGCTCAGATAGGCCTTCCAGTTCGATAATTCTGAACCGGCAGCTTCTGCCAGTGATACACAGTGCGCGTCTGCACCTTCCAGACCGCCGAGATCACCACCTTTTCCAGGTCCGGCGCTGGTGATGAAAAACGTCATGTCCGAATCCTGCGCCAACACACTTGTATTCAACGTAAAGCCAGTTACCGCGATGCCGAGCGCCACAGCACCGACAGACAAAATTCCGGGTGTTGCAGATCTTATGTTCTTACTCATACGATTTTCTTTATCTCTCAGTAGTTAGTATCGTGAATCACACATATTCACAGTTCGGACTTCAAATCTCAGATTACAAGCGCCAGGGAACAGCGATCTGGCGGAAACGTCCAATCAAAAGCCTCCTTAAAGTTACCAAGTATCTTGAATCAGGTCTAGCTAGTGCGAGGTATAGCGTGAATTACACCACTTCACGTTCCCGCCTCTCGAAGTACTTTCCCTGAAAATTGAGAGTGCTTTACTACAGACTCTAAAAGTTCAATTCGTACTTAACTCAGAGCGACATCAGCGGTTAATTTGATATAGTGATTTCAGAAACTCTAAAATATCGATCAGATTAAGAAACTGATTTTATAAGCCGCTTTGATAAAAAACCTTAATAGCAAACTTGCACAATCCCTAAAAAAGACTGGTTTGTAAATTCATTTTCCTGCGCCACCGAGACACTCAATTTTTACGCGAACCATGCTTTTCCAACACCGAATTTCCTGAGGTGCGTTTAGTGGAATTTGACCCATGCGAAGATGCCATTGCAAATGAGCAGAACTGGCTCTATCACAGCGTGCTAACGCCGACACTCAATACCGTCCTTATGACTCCAGCCCAGATGGCAGAAGTTACAATGGAATACGCCAGTAACCACAATATGCCCCTTAATAGCACGGAAGGATTTATCAGACAGGTGATTGGCGTGAGTTCATGCGTGCAACTTATACTGATGTTGGCATTACGATGAGAACCGCAAGCTATTGGCTTGTCACCTCGGCCAGGATACCGGCAAGGCAGTTGAAGGATGAAATCGCCTGTCATTTTCAAACAATAGTACGTCGCTGTTTATGCTTGTGCTATCTCAGTGGTTTGTGCAATAAATAAACTAACAGAGAATTAGCTGCAATCGTTTCTCAACTAACCGTCGATCTAACTGGTTTAAAGCCTTCCTATGAAAAATGACCCGCTGCTGCAGCCGTATAAGCTAAAACACCTGACGTTAAAGAACCGTATTATGACAACGTCGCACGAGCCTGCTTATCCGGAAAACGGAATGCCGTCAGAGCGGTATGCAGCTTATCATGAGGAAAGAGCCAGAGCCGGTATTGCACTCGCGATGACAGCTGGTTCCGCTGCCGTATCAAGAGACAGCCCACCAGTTTTTAATAACGTACTCGCTTACAGGGACGAGGTTGTTCCATGGATAAAAAATTTAACAGATCGTTGCCATGAGCACGGTTGTGCCGTGATGATTCAGCTAACGCATCTTGGTCGCCGTACAAACTGGAACAAAGGCGACTGGCTGCCATCGGTTTCCTCCACCAAACACCGTGAGCCCGCACACCGCTCTTTTCCAAAACTTGCCGAAGACTGGGACATAGAGAGAATAATCTCAGACTTTGCAGATGCCGCAGAACGCATGAAAGAAGGTGGCATGGACGGTATAGAGCTGCAGGTATACGGGCACTTGCTTGATCAATTCTGGTCGCCGTTAACCAATGACTTATCCGGCCCATACGGTGGCCAGTCACTGGAAAGCAGAATGAAGATGCCACTGGATACGCTCGCAGCTATACGCAAGCGCGTTGGTGACGACTTTATAATCGGTTTTCGCTACACCGCAGACGAAGCACAAAAAGGCGGCATCACACCAGAAGAAGGGATAGAAATTTCAAAAATACTTGCCGATACCGGCCAGCTTGATTTTCTTAATGTGATTAAGGGACGTATTCACACCGACCCCGCAATGACCGATATTATCCCGGTACAGGGTATGCGCAGCGCTCCTCACCTGGATTTCGCAGGTGAGGTAAAGCGTATTACCGGCATGCCCACATTTCACGCTGCAAGAATTCCGGATGTTGCAACCGCACGCCACGCGATTAAAAGCGGCCTGCTCGATATGGTCGGTATGACCCGCGCGCACATTGCGGACCCGCATATTGTTAGAAAGATCGTAGAAAATCGAGAGCACGATATCAGACCCTGCGTAGGTGCAACATATTGTCTTGATCGTATTTATCAGGCGGGTGAAGCACTGTGCATTCACAATGCTGCAACGGGTCGTGAGCTCACCATGCCACACGAAATTCCCAAAGCAAAAACTACTCTCAAGGTAGTAATCGTCGGTGCCGGACCAGGAGGTTTAGAGGCAGCGCGGGTTGCCGCAGAACGTGGCCATAAAGTGACCGTCTTTGAAGCGCAACCTGATCCGGGTGGTCAGGTAAGACTTACCGCATTAAACGACAGACGTCGTGAGATGATTTCAATTATTGACTGGCGCATGGCACAGTGCAATGCAATGGGTGTGGACTTTAAATTTAACGTCTACGCAGAAAGCGAAGATGTAAACGCACTGAACCCGGATGTGGTTATTGTCGCCACCGGCGGGTTGCCCAATATAGAGCTCTTTGAGAGTGGCAAAGACGCATCCCACGTAGTTACCGCATGGGACATAATCTCCGGAGACATTCAACCCGCGGAACATATACTTATATATGATGAAAGCGGAGACCACCCTGCTTTGCAGGCTGCAGAAGTCGCCGCGAAGGCCGGGTCAAAAGTAGAAATTATGACACCCGACCGGACATTCTCACCGGAGATAATGGCAATGAATCTTGTCCCCTACATGCGCTCCCTGCAGGACAAAGACATAACCTTCACAGTAACCCGCCGTTTGGTAGATGTCGAAAAATCCGGTAATAAATTAAAGGCCACTATTGGCACTGACTACAGTGACCATACAGATGTGCATGAGTATGATCAGGTGGTTGTAAACTACGGCACTATGCCGCTGGATGAATTGTACTACGCGTTAAAACCCGAAAGTAAAAACGGCGGAGCAGTTGATCAGGCAGCACTGATTGCGGGAGAACCTCAGAATGTTGTCAGGAACGCTAAAGGCAGTTTTCAATTGTACCGGATTGGCGATGCAGTCTCCGCCAGAAACACACATGCAGCAATCTATGATGCGTTGCGTTTAGTGAAAGATATCTAGAATTGTGTAACTGTTTCGCACACTAATGAGTTTATTAACCAAACATATCTACGGTAATTGAGTCATACCAGCCGATCGACTCTTTATACGTGTTTGTTCTCAACTCGTCGTCTTCACCGGCCTCACTGATAAAATTGGAATCTGCCACAATCTCACCATCCGCGGTTGCCGAGTAAAACGCCCCCACCTTGACAGCATTATCAGTTGAGATGAGGCTCCAGCAAACGTTTGCGAATTTTGCAGCGGTAACTTCCGAGCCGGTCAACTCACCCAGTATATTCATAACTGCTATCTTTGCCTGGCTGTTAGCGGAGAACCCGGACTTTGGCATTGCACCGGCGATGCTTGCATCTCCAATGACAAAAACATTCTCATCTATAGTTGAGCGCATTGAAGCACCGTCTACCGGGCAATAGCCACTATCATCAGTGAGCCCTGAATTACCGGCAATTGCACCGGCTTTCATTGCAGGTATTATATTTATTACCGCGGCTTCAAAGGTATCAAGGTCGGTCTCTACTACACCCGCCTCTGCATCAACATTGATAATGCCGCCATGTACCTCCGGTGGCAGCCATTCAATTATATCCGGATAATGCCGTTGCCAGCCTTCACTGAACAGCCCTTGCTTTGAAAACTTAGGCTTTACATCAAGAATACTCACAACACTGTTTTTAAATCCTTTTTCCTTGATCAAGTGAGCCATCATAGATGCCCTTTCGTAGGGTCCTGGAGGGCATCTGTACGGATTGGGTGGCGGCACAATCACAATATTATCGCCGTCCTCCAGTGCATCCATTTGATCTCTTAACAACTGTGTCTGCGCACCGGCCTGCCATGCATGCGGTGCTATCTGTGCAGCCTCTTCAGAGTAACCCGGCACACTGTCATAAATTAAATCAATACCGGGTGCTACCACCAGACGATCATACGGTACATTTTTACCGTCCTGCATTTTGACTTCTTTACGCTCACGGTCTACTTCCAGGGCGTAACCTTTAACAATGTTGACGCCATAGCCGAACTTTAGACTTTCATAGGAGTGCGTGATGGATTCAAAGGTCCGGAATCCGCCCAGATAAAGGTTGGAGTAGAAGCAGGTGGTGTAGGTATCCGAGTTTTCTATTAAAGTTACATCCACCTCTCCATTACCACCCGTTGCCAGATACCTTGCAGCAGTTGCACCGCCGGCACCGCCACCGATAACCACAACCTTTGATTTGGTCTGCCCCATCAGAGGTGCCGGGGTTACCGCCACTGAGGTACCGGCAAGCAGAAGCGAGTTAAATTCGCGGCGGTTAAGTTTCATAGTTTTCTCTTCGGCAGTTTACGACCGGGTCCAAAGGCCGATGGCTGAAAAACCGGCCTGCTCTAATCACCGGTGGTATCCAGTGTAATATCTTTGGTGGCTTCGGTGATGTCGCCGTTATCGTCCACCCAGGTGAACTTAAATGTACCCGCTTCGTAGACTTTCGCTGTGAAAGCAAAATAGGGGTTTGTCGAAATTGCAGTGAACATATCACAGGCAAATACCGGCTTGCCGTTGAACTCACAGGTGAACTTATTGATAATTTCACGCGGTACTGTGTCACCTGATTCATCGATGCGGTGACCGGACTCCATGCGGTGTCTGATCAGTGTTTTAATCGTGAACACTTCACCCGCAGATATACTATCCGGTACTTTTATTCTTGGCTTACTCATCGGTTCCCGTCATCTGCACAGACAATGTAAGCATAGCCAACACAATCATGATCATACATCTGCGCCGCATCCTCCCACAGTGACCTCTACAAAGTTAGTTACTTTGTGCAGACTACCGTCACTAAGCTTTGCAATAGCGATAACATGCTGTGTTCGGGCAAGACGAATACGGGTGGAAACCCCGGCCTCACCGCTGAGCGGGCTGAAGTGAAAGATAGCAACTTCCGGATTCGGGTTTTCTTCAGCAAAGATCATCACCGACTCGACGTAGTCATCCGGCGTCATAGGGCTGGCCATCGACACAGAGACTGCAACACTGTGTCCGTTCTCTGCAATTTTCGGCGTTTTCAGAACTAGCGTATCGCTGCTGTCGGCAGGATTGCCACCGGTATATTCTTCGATAGCGTCCCGTATGCTGTGAGTGTCGGCAAATACCCCGCCGCCAAAAAATACAGAAACAGCAGCACTGACACTGGCACTAAGTATTTTTCGTCTATCGGGATTCACAGAGTTCTCCGGCACACGGGTCTTTGAACGGCTACAGGCAATAATAAAGGTTTGCAGACCAACCGTTCTTCCGGTGACAATCTACTTTATCCCGCGACAGGGTATTATTCAATGATCCGCATCCAGTTTCTATATTTTTACAATTTCAGGGACTGCAACTGTCGAGGAGAGCAGAAACCGGAACAATCTGCTGTAACTGTTCAGCAGACATTCAAGCAGTATTGTTGACTGCACTACCGGAACAGATAAACTGGATTTTATCTTAAGTTACGCAGTTTAAATCGCATGAAAAAAATTTGTCTGTTTCTGGCCTTTTGCTTTAGCGGTGGAACTTTGGCTACGGAATTTCCTGAGCAGGCAGGTATCTTTCTCGTCGACGCCAACAACTCGGAAACCCGAATTGGCGAAGTCGTATTCGCCAGTACTGATAATGGTGCTACAGCTGTACAGGTAAACATAAATACCGAAGCATTTACCGAGCACTTTTTGTCTATGCGCCCGTTTCGGTGTATTGAAGGAGAAGTTGAATGGTTCTGCCACCTCGAATACCCGTACGATCTACGCTCAGTTGTCACTGTAGATGATCTGAGTGATCTCGAATACCAGTTACTGTTCATCCGCAAGACACCGGCAGAGTTCGGCATAGATGCATGGAACGGGCTCTACTACAAACTTAGCCTGGAGGAAGACGGCTCAATAACCGGCAAACTGCTGGAGGGGGACTTAAATTCACTGCAGAGTCCGCCGTCAGAAAAATACGCCAAACCGGTAGACCTTGAGGAATTTATACCGGACAGCAAAACCAAACGCTTGTTTCCAACGCTTCGGATCTACTGATTATTCGAAGGTGACAGGCCCCGGCAAGCGAGACATGCGAATAACGGCCAACTTCAGTGTTGGCCGTTATATTTTTAGCAGTGGATTAAACCAACCGGTTTAAGCAGGCAGTCCGAACTTGCTGCGGGTTTCTGCAGTCAGACTTCCGTCTGCAGTCCAGCCACGCAACTGATAATACTCAGGCAGCATGTTATCAAGCTCGCACACTTTGCCTTTTGCAGGTCCGGTTTTCGCCGCATCCTTTAACAAGCGATCAGGCAACGTATCATCAGCAGCTGTCATTCCCGCTTTCATGTTGAAGTCTCGCTCCAGCTGCCAGATGCGTTCGCCTACTTCTACCAGACGCTCCGGTGACCAGTCACCGTCACAGGCAGCATCGATTTGCGGAGAGATATCATCAAGCGACCACGCAAACGTGGTGAAGATACAAAGGCCCGCTGAATCTACTGCAGCCGTTGCATCCTGAAACGCTTTGACTAATCCTGCCTTGCCGTTGCTTTCCAGTGGATCGGTCTTTTCAGGTACACCCAGTATTTCTGATGAGACGGTGTAACCACGCAGATGACAGGCACCACGATTAGACGTTGCATAGGTTAAACCCATGCCCTGGATACCTCTCGGGTCGTACGCCGGAAACTCCTGACCCTTTACTGTCATCGACATTTCAGGCCTGCCGTACTTCTCGCACAGTCTGCGTGATCCAAGATTAAGATCGGCACCAAAGCCTGCACCGGTAGCCGATTGCTCTACTGCCCAGCACAGAGCTTCGGCACTGCCGAACTTAAGTTCCATACCACCTGTGTGTTGAGCCGATATTGCACCTGCTTCATACAACTCCATTGCAGCAGCTACGGTAGCGCCGAATGAAATCGGATCCATACCGTCTTCGTTGCAGACAAAGTTAACGTAGGTCAGTGCATCAAGATCATCAACGCCTGTGTCTGAACCCAGCGCCCAGGCTGCTTCATACTCAAGCCCGCCTGAGTTACCCCAGTACTGTGGCTTATCTTTCACCGAGAAGTGTTCTTTATCGACGGTTGAGATTCTGCCGCAGGAGATGGTGCAGGCAAAGCAGCCGCCGTTTCGGGTCAGGTTCGGTTTGCCGTCACTTGCACGCGGCTCAAGCATTGCCTCACCTGAGATTTTATGTGCACCTTCAAACTGCACTTCCTGCATGTTGCGCGTTGGCATGGCACCGACTTCGTTAATCACGTTCATTAACACCTGGGTACCCAGTGCCGGTAAACCTTCACCGGTAACTGCGTTCTCCGCCAGTACTTTCTTACCGGCATTGACACTTTCCATAAACCTGGCAGGGTCTTTTATATTCCCAACACCCAGTGTGCCTCTTACCGATACCGCTTTAAGATTCTTTGATGCCATCACGGTACCCACACCGGAACGTCCGGCTGCACGGTGCAGATCATTTACTACCGCTGCATACAAACAACCTGCTTCAGCAGAACGGCCTACACAGGCCACCCGCATCTGTGGATCCTGATGCGCTGCATGCAGTACTTCATCTGTCTCCCAGCATGACTTACCCCATATGCCTGAGGCGTCCATCAGGGTGGCAGAGTCATTTTCTATGTTCAGATAAACCGGTGTTGGCGATTTACCTTCAAAGATGATCATGTCCCAGCCGGCGCTCTTGAGTTCTGCACCGAAAAAACCACCTGAATTGGAACACGCAACTGCTCCTGTTAACGGGCTTTTGGTAATGACTGAATATCTTCCACCGGTTGAGGCCATAGTGCCGGTCAGTGGACCGGTTGCCATGATCAGTTTATTGTCCGCACCCAGTGCATCAACCTGCGGGCTGACTTCCTCCACCAGATAACGCGTTGCCAGACCGCGCTGACCCAGATACTGGTTAGCCCAGTCCATGTTCAACGGCTCGACAGTACAGGTGCCGGCAGTCAGGTTTACTCGAAGTATTTGTCGGGTCCAGGCCATGATTAACTCCCTACTGTGTTGTCTGTTTTCTCAGCCCACTGGCGCATCTTGTCGAGGCCGGTGGCATTTGCATCTACATAGGTAATTGCATCGGTCGGACAGGCAGACGCACATTGCGGGTCACCACCGCACAGATCGCACTTGACCACTTTGCCTGAGTCGGCGTTGTAGTTAACCGTGCCGAACGGACACGCTATTGTGCAGACTTTGCAACCGACACAAAGATCAGAGACCACGTCTTTAGAACCTGTGGCCGCATTAACAACAATTGCATCAACCGGACACGCGTGCATGCACCAGGCTTCATCACACTGAGTACAGGTATAAGGCACAAACTTGCCTTCCTCGTGAAAGGTAAACACCTTGATTCTGGATTTTGATGTATTAAAGATGCCCTCGTTCTCGAGGGAGCAGGCCATTTCACACTGGAGACAACCGGTGCACTTGGCCGGATCTATATTCAGGGACTTCTGCATTTATCGCTCCTCCGCTAGGTTCTTGTTTTCTTTGCAGAAACAGACAGGCGCGTGACCAATGTCACACCCCTGGAAGACGATATCATAGATACACAGGCAGAGTCTAAGCAGACTCGACACGTTTAGCGAACCCGCTGGATGATCCACCTTTGGGAGGTCCGGGAGTTCCTTTTAACGAGAAGCTCGAACGAAGGGCAGGAAAGATCGAACCAGAGGTCTGATCACGCTGCGCATTGCAGCGGCCAGAAGAATGCACACAACCAGCTTTATTCAGAGCTGCTGGGCTGTTGGAATCAGGTACCAAAGCCTTTGATCGGACCACGAGGATTAGTTGCATAACGACCAAGCACAGGTGCGCGTTGAGGTGTTGCCTGAGTCTTGTTGCGACCACAGTTTTTGACGTACAGCTCCTGATTATCGGTCTGGATCGCACGAGGGCGAACTTTCCGAACCTCGGCAATTGCGAGCTCTGGAGACATGCCCATGTCAACCAGAAGCCGCGCTGCGATCATGCCAGTGCGGCCAAGCCCTGCCAGACAATGGAGAATTACTCTCTCACCGGCTACCAGAGACGCTTTGATTTGCTTGCCTTCGACTGCCCAAATTTCCTCAAACTCCTGATCCGGCACACCCATATCGATAATTGGTAACTGACGCCACCAGAATCCTGCTTCCATAAAGTGATGACCCAAATCACCAACACCAAGGCCTTCCAGTTCTTCAAACTGATTAAACGTCACGATACCACTGGCACCCCATTCCTGGCAGGCAACAAGATCCCGGCGAAGATTTTTTTGTACATTGCCGCGACGGGGAGACTCAATGCGAATTCCCGGACAGGCCATCATGCCTATCACGCCTTTTCTTCCCGGAATGTTAAGCGTGAACACAGGATTTGAATTGTTAGTAACTATTCCCAGCATATTAGTCTTGCTCCATCGGGAGGGCTGTTAGCACAGTCTAGGTGAAGTACTTAGGACCATGGCTGAACAACATTTTGAGCGTTGCCGCTCATTTCAGCCTGAATCCTAAGACCGCTCGGGCCTGTTTATCGGCCAATCGGTTCTTTTATTAATACCGGACAATCACGTGTTTGTTTTCATATATTGCTATTTTCACGTCCGGCCTGAAACGCCACATCCATGCTGTTATTTCTTCAGTTCGAAGCGCTATTGTGGCTAAAAAGCTCGCGAATACAAGTGTCTAAAGTAAATGAACGCAAATTCAACCTGGAAAATTGGAGCCATTGAGACCCGGTTCCCACCAACAGACACCACTTTCAAGCCGACGGTCATTCATGCCGATCTGCACTTATCACCTGCTGCAAGAAAAGCAAACTATGCAAACAAGCGCCACTGCAGAAGAATACCGCCAGCTAGACGCAGTATTCAAACAACTGGACTCAATCGTCATTGGTAAATCCAAAGAGCTCCGTTTAGCTTTCGCGACACTGCTGGCTGGCGGACACCTGCTGGTTGAAGATATACCGGGTGTGGGTAAGACAACACTGGCAAGATCACTTGCCGCAACCCTTGATTTAGCATGGAACCGGGTACAGTTCACAAGCGATCTGCTACCCGCAGATGTGATCGGTATTTCGATTTTCGATGTTCAAAAGCAAAACTTCCAGTTCCATGAAGGACCAGTGTTCACTTCATTACTGCTGGCAGACGAACTCAACCGCGCGCCTCCAAAAACACAAAGCGCCTTACTTGAAGCCATGGAAGAGCATCAGGTAACCGCGGATGGCAATACCTATTCTTTGAGCAAACCCTTTTTTGTAATCGCAACACAAAACCCGTTGGAGCAACTGGGCGTCTATCCACTACCCGAATCTCAGCTTGACCGTTTTATGGTTAGCATCGAACTCGGCTACCCGGATACTCACTCAGAACGCGAAATACTTGCCGGCACTGATCGTCGCGACTTACTTGACAACATTCAACCGGTAATTGGCACCGACAGTTTGCTTTTTTGGCAAGCTAAGGCAAAGCAGGTACACACAGCGCCCGAGGTACTCGACTATGTACAGGCACTGCTTGCAGCAACGAGAGACATGGCATTGAACGGAAGATGCGGTGCAGGTCTGAGCCCACGTGCGGGTTTGAGTCTTATCGCCATGTGCAAAGCCTGGGCGCTGCTACATGGCAGAGATATGGTACTACCCAATGATGTGCAGGATGTTTTTACCAGTGTTGCGGCACACCGTATTGCGGGTTCATTGCGAAAAGGCCTGCCTCTCACAAGAGAGCTGTTAACGACAGTGGATATAAGCTAGCGACCATGACGGACCAGGTAATCGCAGCAGAAACCGAAAACGCTGCAGCGAATCACACCAATACCTTCGGCGGCAGTAAAAACAACAGCCGCCGCAAGGGGCGTTTTGCGCAACGACTCTTTCGCTCAAAACCGAAAGATACGTTACCTATGACTATCTTCCACGAGCGCATTTACATACTACCGAGCAATCGTGGCCTTGCTTTCATTTGTGTTATTGCCATCATGTTAATGGCATCAATCAACTACGGCCTCAATCTTGGCTACGCGCTGTGTTTTATTCTCATTGGTTTGTTTTGTTCATGTCTGCTTGCTACCTATAAAAATCTTGTAAAAATCAAATTTGTCGCCATTACCGCCAACAATACATTTTCAGGATCGGAGCTCAGTTATAAGATAAGAATCGGTGAAGAGAGCAAACGTCACAGAAGTTCTATCAGCATCAACAACAGCAATGCCCGAGATACTTTCGATCTCAACGCCGATGCGTTTGTTGACGCAGAGCTTCGAGTAAAAAATACCACGCGGGGTATGCACACACTTGGACGCCTGACCCTTTCCAGTGACTTTCCGCTCGGGTTATGGCGCGGCTGGGGCTACCTGCACACACCCGTACACGCTTATGTGTATCCAAAACCGGAAAATCCCGTCGCAGACTTTTGCGGCTACAGCGCTTCAGAAGGCGGATCGTTTGGCACTCGCTCTGGTGAACAGGAGTTCAGCGATCTTAAGGTCTATGAAAATACAGACTCTCCGTCACGAGTCGCATGGAAAAGAGTCGCCCGCGGTGGCGAGTGGTATAGCAAGCAACTGGAAGCTGAGACAGAGCAACGTGAAGTAGCAATAAGATGGCAGGATACGCCAGCCAACTTAGGTATAGAGCAAAGGCTTTCAAGAATGTGCGGATGGGTAATTCGTGCAAGAGATGAAAACGTCGCACATACATTCGAGTTACCGGGTATGCAGCCTTTGAGTCTCGCCAGTGGTATCGAACACAGTGAAACCTGTTTACGCGCACTGGCAGCATTCGATGCTCAAAACCCGACTCGCAACCAAACGCAAAACTCCTGATCCAATGTTCAGTCGCAAGCGCAAACCTAAAGAACAGGCTGCCGGATCAACTGATCCCCAGAGCGTCAGCCATGGCAAAGACCAGCCGCTGGAAAGCAGTGCAGAGAAACCACTGACTCAACGCACTCTGCGAATGCTCGGTATTACCGTGTTGTTGTCACAACTGCCGCTACTACTCCACCTGCCGTTGTGGCTGACCCTGCCGGGTATAGGACTGGTTTTCGCAAAAATGCGAACAGGTGTACAGAGCAAGCCACTGCTGCCACCCACGCTTACCATCATTTTTGTTTTACTGTCTGTAATCGCTGTGTTTGCAAACTACGGCTATCTGTTCGGTCGAGACCCGTGCGTCGCATTTTTGTTTCTTCTTTTGAGTTTTAAATATATTGAAACCAAAAAGAACTACGATGCCAGCCTGCTCATCATACTCTGCGCGTTCCTGCTGATAACGCAGTTCTTTTTCAGACAGTCACTGATATCTGCCATTCTTTGTATACCGGCTATGTATTTTGTTGGGCTCACCTTGTTTGTCTTGCAACGCGGCACTGCCATAACCGATACAAGAACCATGGTCCACCTGACTGCCAAGCTGTTTCTGCAAGCCATGCCAATTGCACTAATTCTGTTTGTTGCGGTGCCCCGAATTTCACACAAACCATGGAACGGCAACGGCAACGGGCAGGCGACCACCGGGTTATCGTCGAGCATGTCTCCCGGAAGTATTGCATCATTGTCTAAATCCAATGAAGTAGCATTCAGAGTCGAGTTCGACGGACAACCACCTTCGCCACTGCAACGCTATTGGCGCGGACCGGTACTAACAGGCTTCGATGGATATGACTGGTTTGTTTTGCCAGACAATAAAACCAATAACACAGCAACTACAGAATATAACGCAGGCTCCGTCACAACCAATAATGATAGCCGGCAAATCAACTATACAGTGACTATGCCTGCTAACTATCAATCGTGGCTGCTGGCACTGGACACCCCGGCCGCCAGGCCCGAACTACTGAACAACAAGAAGCTCAAAGTAATCGTTAATAACGAGCTTCAGATAAATACCGCAAAACCTGTCAGTCAGCCGCTGCGCTATCGTGCATCTTCACTACTGAGTGATCAGTTTCAACCATCAGAGGCACCGGATGGCACAACTCTTATCACAGCCCGATCCAACCCTCAGGCGCGGGAGTTTGCCCAGCAGCTGCGCGCAAAGTATTCAAATGACTCCCAGCTTGTCAATTCACTACTGGCCTGGTTTAACAGAGAGCCGTTTTACTACACATTGAACCCACCGACGCTCGGCAAACACTCGATCGATGATTTTCTATTCGATTCGCGTCGCGGATTCTGCGAGCACTATGCTGGCAGCTTTGTATTTATGCTGCGAGCAGCCGGCATTCCCGCCCGTGTAGTCACAGGCTACCAGGGCGGCAAGATGAACAATGGCTATATGATAGTCAGACAGTCCGACGCCCACGCCTGGGCCGAAGCATACATCGATAACAAATGGCAGCGCTTTGACCCGACCGCAGCAGTTGCACCTCAGCGGGTGGAACTGGGTGCGGCAGATGCCTTGCGCAATGACATTTCACAAAACCTGATTGACAAAATTGAAATTCCCTACCTGAGCGCATTTGCCTCACAGGCTGCACTAAAGTGGGATGAAATGAACTTCGCCTGGCAGCGAATAGTGATCGGCTTCGATAGCGATCGACAAAATGCACTGTGGAATAAAATCGGTATTGAAAAACCGAGCGGATGGATGATCGTAGTACTTCTTATCGCAGCGGCTCTCTTGTGGGCAACGATAATACTCAAACCATTAAGTGGTTTAAGCTCAAAAAAACTATCACCCTGTAAAAAATACTGGCGCAAGCTGACGACAAAACTTAATCACCATGGATTGATTCGAGAACAGGGTGAGACTCATGCTGACTATATTGAACGGGCGTGCGACAAGTGGCCACAGCACCGAACGTTATTGCAATCTTTGATGCAAAGTTACAATGAGGGAGTCTATTCAGCAAACGGCAGTGATCCACACCGCCACCGGCAAATTGCACTGGAAATGAAAAGTGCTATCGCTGCCATCGGGCGTCTGTAATACCCGGGCAACCAAAAACCTGGCACTACCCTTAGCAGGCAGCTGCCAGTTCGCGATCACTAAATGCCAGCAAGTTAAAAGAGTTACTCTGTTCCGTACTCTTAGTTGTAGAAGCTCCCAGACTGGACCAGCAGCGTTCAACTGCGGCCTTGCGCCAACTCCTGGATTCACGCAATTCCTCAAATGTGATACCAGCACTTACCAGACCACCGTTTAGCACCAGACAATCACTGGTTTTCTGTCCTTTAAGATAACGCGCCTGATCAAAGATCGCGCGCAACATTTCGAGCTTGCGGGAATTGTTGAAGTAGGGTGACTTAAAAAATAAACCAAAAGCAGGTATCCAGCTTACCCGAAGGCGCAACGCAACCTGCTTGCATGACCAGATACTCTCTTCTGTTGAATCGCAATGATCAAGGTGGGCCACCCAGGTAGACATTTGTCTGGCGAAGGCCATTGCATATCGTTCATCACCGGTATGTTGATAAGCCAGTCCCAACAGTGGCCACCAACTGTGTCTGTTAAGTCGCGCAAGCCATTCGCGATTGTCCAGAATATTCTTTTGCCAGTCGATCTCACCACTACAACTTAGCTCAGGAGGCACACCACTCCACTCAAGATCATAGTTAAGAACCTGATTGGCGCGTGCAATGACTTCATCACGATTACAGTGATCGATATTTAAGCCAAGATCAGCAAGATGAGCCGGCGCCTGCAACCAACCGGATTCCACGCGGATTCGAAAATGTTCGATAAGCGCTGCTGTTGATCGCAGGTTGAAGCCATTATTTAATAATGCATTAACTTCAGGAATATTAAAAAGAGACAGAAATTCAATATCACTGAGCTCTCTGACTGGTCTGTACTTACTGCGGAGCATGCGACTGACATTCTCCACAAAAGTCAGATCGCTATCCAAAAGTACACTGCCAACACTAACTTGATTACCGCTACCAATTTTTATTTTGGTTCTCATCATTTTTCCGCGTGAAACATTCTCCACCGCCGGTCGAAACCGGGAGGCTGCTAAACACCGATACTGTTGCCGCATCTGGTGATTAGCGAGAGTTGAGAATACTCGCTATCAACATTGTAAAGCGGACTTGCCACAAGCTTTACCAGCTTGGTAATGCACCAACTTCCAATTTGTGAAGCAGCACAAAGACAGCCTTGTCGACGTGTAACAACTGTGTTGTTCCATTCTCAGATATGCGTCATGTAGCTGGCGTCAAACTTTCAACCACTACCTTTGTGCAATCCAATTCAGAAACGCAGCGCAAGTGTTAGCTATAACGCGAAAAATTTAAAGTCATTACCACAACTTGTAATGCACCAACCCTCTTACATGCCAAAAACTTGTCACTTAAGTAGCTTACCCATGGTCCAAAGTTTGCGCTACTTCACACTTCATATTCGATGAGTCTGAACTATACGTCTATCTCAAGATGATTAACTGATTCAGAAAACCAAACATGCAACAGAAATTTATTGCTGGTTCAAAAGAATGGTGCTCACTACCATTACTCGATATCGCTGCAGTCAAGGCACGCGTTGATTCAGGTGCTAAGACTTCTTCTATCCACGCATTTAATATCGAACCGTTTACTCGGGACTCAACGCAGTGGATACGCTTTGATTTGCATCCTTTGCAAAAGAGTCGGCTCGCAACGATAAGATGTGAAGCGCCGGTTGTAGACCGACGAACCATCAGAAGTTCGAATGGTTCAAGCGAAAAACGCTTCGTTATAAGAACGCCGCTCACACTCAATGGTGACACCTGGGATATCGAACTGACCCTCACTAATCGCGATGCAATGGGCTACAGAATGCTCCTTGGGCGTGAAGCCATGAGCGGACGTATCCTGGTCGATAGTGAAGAGGAATTTTTGTTAGGTGACGTCTCGGAAGATCAACTTGAGATGCTGTATGGCAAAGCCCTGCCTGTACCGGGTGCCGGACTTAAAATCGGTCTGCTTGCCAGCAACCCAAAACTTTATAGCAACCGACGCATCATGGAAGCAGGTGAAAAGCGCGGACACGAAATGGTATTTCTGGACATCAGGCAATGCTACATGAAGCTCGATGCTGATTCGCCAGCAGTCCATTATCGTGATGGTCGCATCCTTAATGATCTCGATGCAGTGATTCCGAGAATCAGACCATCAATGACATTTTATGGCTGTGCTATTACCCGACATTTTGAAAGCCTCGGTGTTTATGCATTAAATAACTCAGCGGCGATCACCCAGTCACGCGATAAGCTCTACTCACTACAAATGTTGCAGGAACAAGGGCTCGATATACCAATAACGGGTTATGCCAACTCCCCGAATGACACCAACAACCTGATTGAAATGGTAGGTGGCGCACCTCTCATTGTAAAACTTCTTCAGGGCACACAGGGCAAGGGCGTTGTACTGGCTGAAACCACTAAGGCTGCAGAAAGTGTGATCAATGCCATGAAATCTTTGCGAGCAAACTTACTGGTTCAGGAATTCATTGAAGAGGCAGC
Organism: uncultured Granulosicoccaceae bacterium; assembly: GCA_964388065.1. GTDB lineage: Bacteria > Pseudomonadota > Gammaproteobacteria > Granulosicoccales > Granulosicoccaceae. The sequence goes on along the minus strand of CAYLZS010000272.1, from coordinate 6,902 downwards.
TGGCAAAGACCTGCGTTGCTTTATGATCGATGGCAAAGTAGCTGCCGCTATTCAACGCACAGCTGCCGCCGGTGAGTTTCGCGCCAATCTGCACTGCGGTGGTAAAGCAGAATTGGTCGAGGTCACACCAGAAGAAGAGATGCTGGCGGTAAAAGCCGCACGCACGATGAATCTCAGTGTCGCAGGCGTTGACATTATTAGAAGTGATCGCGGTCCACTGTTATTAGAGGTGAATTCTTCGCCTGGTCTGGAAGGTGTTGAAGATGCCACTGGTTTTGATGTCGCCGGTATGATGATTCAGTCTATTGAGCGACAACTGCGGCCCTCACCCAAAGCAGTTCCGGATCTCCTGAACCTGCCTGACCGACTATCTACCGCGATGGATGCCGACAAAAATCGCTGGGCAAGCACAGGCTAAGTTATCCCACTCGTTCCTTAGCTTGCCAACAATGCCTGATCCAGATCCTCAATAAGGTCTTCGACTCGCTCGATTCCAACGGCTAATCGCAACTGATTTTCAGGAATCATATTTTCAGCAGGCTCCAGTGAGTGTCGGTGCTCAATCAGAGTCTCTACCCCGCCAAGAGAAGTAGCACTGGTGATGATCTGCAATGCGCCTGCGACCTTTAGTGCTGAAGCAGCATTGCCATTGACATAAAATGACAACATTGCACCGTAACCTCCCTGCATTTGCTTATTCGCAATCGCGTGACCCGGGTGATCTTTAAGCCCCGGATAGCTGACAGATTCAACAGCCGGATGTTGCTGCAGGAATTCGGCAATTTGCATGGTATTGCTCGCTGCACGCTCGACCCGCACATAAAGTGTTCGCATACCACGTAGCAGTAACCACGACTCAAATGGTCCAATAACCGCACCCGCCATTTTTCGCTCGGTACTTAATGCCCGCCAAAGCGGGTGTTCATCACGAGTGACGACCGCACCTGCCAGAACATCACTGTGGCCGTTGAGATATTTAGTTGCCGAATGGACGACAAGATCAGCTCCATGATCGAGCGGCTGACTAAACACCGGAGTTGCTGCGGTACTGTCGACGCAGACCAGTGCATCGTGCGCGTGTGCTATTTCTGCCGCAAGTTCTATGTCGGTAACGTGCATCATCGGGTTAGAGGGCGTCTCCACCCAGACAAGGTTGGTTCGGTTTTTATCAGCGACACACGATTCGATTGTCGCGGCATCCGCAGTATCATACTCACTGATAAAGATATCCTGGCGCTTGCAGTGCTCATGAATCCAGAGTCTTGAACCCCAGTACATTGCATCCGGCAATACCACATGACTGCCAGGTGTCAGCGAATAGAAAATCGATGCGATCGCCGCCATACCCGATGCGAACAATCGACACTCCTCACCATTTTCCAGATCAGCCAGCGTGCGTTCTGCATGTATAAAAGTGGGATTATCATCACGTGAATACAGATTTGCAGCATTGAGGGACTGGTATCGATCATCTCGTGCAAAAGTTGTCGAGAGCTGAATCTCCGGCACCACTGCACCACTATTTACATCGAGAAAATGTGATGCCTTGGCAGCAATGGTTGCACCGTCACGATCGTTCGGATTACTCATCGTCTGCTCACACTTTTAATGACTAATGCCGCCTGTTGCTCCATCAGTGCGCTTCCTGCCAGTTGTCACCAACACCGACTTCAACTTCCAGCGGCACTGTCAGCGTTCCCGCTTTCACCATGATATCGGTTAGTTTTTTTGATACTTTTTTTACCTCAGAGCTGGCGACTTCAAGTACCAGTTCATCATGCACCTGCATAATCACCCTGGCATCTGTTTTACCGTCACTAAGCCACTGATCGACGTCAATCATTGCTCGCTTGATGATATCTGCCGCAGTACCCTGCATGGGTGCGTTGATCGCCGTGCGCTCTGCGTACTGTCGCATCTGATACCGGCTTGAATCAATGTCAGGCAAATACAGCCGGCGACCGAATACGGTCTCAACATACCCCTGATGCTTGGCATTCAATCGGGTGGAGTCCATATACCGCTTTACTCCGGGGTAGCGCTCAAAGTACAAATTAATATATTGCTGCGCGTCGGTACGCGAGATATCAAGCTGCCGCGCCAGACCGAACGCAGACATACCATAGATCAAACCAAAGTTAATCGCCTTGGCTGCACGTCGCTGATCTGCATCGACACTGTCTATATCTGTACCAAACACCTCAGCCGCTGTAGCACTGTGAATATCATCACCGCCCTCAAAGGCCGACAACAAACTCTCATCAGCGGACAGATGCGCCATAATGCGCAGCTCGATTTGCGAATAGTCAGCTGCCAGTAGCTTATATCCGTCAGGTGCTACAAACGCCTCCCTTATACGACGGCCCTCGTGAGTACGAATCGGAATGTTCTGTAAATTGGGATCAGACGATGACAACCGTCCGGTGGAGGCAACAGCCTGATGATAGGAGGTATGCACCCGACCAGTCTTTGCATTGATCTGTTGTGGCAGCTTATCTGTATAAGTGGATTTAAGTTTGCTCAGGCTGCGATAATCGAGAATCAGTTTCGGCAACGGATAGTCCACCGCCAACTGCTCCAGCACATCTTCCGCAGTGGACGGTTGTCCTTTAGGGGTTTTGCGGATTACCGGCATGCCTTTCACTTCATACAACAGCTCACCAATTTGCTTCGATGAGCCGAGATTAAATTCCTTACCGGCATCCTCGTGCGCAAGGGCTTCAATTGCCTTTACTTTGACAGCAATTTCTTCACTCTGAGCAAGCAGCAAGTCAGCATCTACCAATACACCGGTTCGTTCAATGTTCGACAGAACATTTAACAACGGCATTTCTATTTCTGTATAAACCTTTTCAAGTGCAGGTTCGGCGGATACAATTTTGTTCAGTTGATTGTGCAGCTGCAGTGCTACGTCGGCATCTTCTGCAGCATAGTCAGCCGCAGGCTCCAGCTCTATTTGGTTAAACGTCAGCTGCTTAACCCCTTTGCCAGCAATGTCTTCAAATTTTGAGGTTTTTATATCCAGATATTTTTTAGCCAATACATCAAGATCGTGGCGATTGGCAGCGGCATCACAAACATAGGACTGCAGCATCGTATCGTGCTCAATACCGCGCAACTCAATTCCATGGTTTAACAATACATTGCGATCGTACTTTAAGTGCTGGCCAATTTTTTTTATATCGTTACTTTCTAAAAGTGGTTTAAATTTCTCCAGCACCTCGTCACGTGATAACTGATCAGGCGCACCTTCGTAGTCATGAGCAATTGGCAGGTAGGCCGCCTCCCCCGCCTCTACAGCAAAAGATAAACCTACTACCTCCGCATCCATATAGTTGATGCTGGTAGTCTCGGTATCAAAGGCAAAGAGCTTTTTGTTTTTTATCTTTTTCAGCCACTTGTTTAACTCTGCTTTGGTGCTGACTATCTGATAATCACGCTTTTCAACTTTTTCAACCTTTGGCACCGAAGGTTTGGTGCCACCTGATGGAGCCACGGTTTTACCATCAAGTTCATTTAGCCAGGCTCTGAACTGATAACGTTCCAGCATCGGTCTCAGGGTTTCTTTATCGGCGTCTTTTATTGTCAGTGTGTCGATCGACTGATCGAGCTCGACATCGAGCTTGATAGTGGCAAGATCATAAGACAATGGCAGCATTGGCAATGCCTCCCGAAGATATTCACCAATCTTGCCTTTGACTTCATCAGCATTTTCCATCACACCGGTAACACTGTCATAAAGGCCCAGCCATTTGACCGCTGTCTTGGGACCGCACTTGTTCACTCCGGGGATGTTGTCAGATTTATCCCCGACCAGCGCCAGATAGTCAATTATGCGTTCAGGCGGCACACCAAATTTCTCTACCACACCTGCGATGTCATAGGTCTTGTTGCTCATGGTGTCGATCAGAGTGACATACTCATTGACGAGCTGTGCGAGATCCTTGTCGCTGGTAGAAATCACCACTTTTTGCTTCGCTTCAGTGGCCTGTTTTGCCAGTGTTCCGATCACATCATCGGCCTCAACGCCTGCGACACTAATCAGCGGCAGCCCCATCGCGCGAATCATCTCGTGGAGTGGCTCTATTTGGGCTCGAAGGTCATCCGGCATGGGTGGCCGGGTCGCTTTGTACTCGGCGTACATTTCATTGCGAAACGTTTTGCCTTTAGCATCAAAAATCACCCCCATTTCCTTTGGCTTGTAAGTGTCGAGCAACCTCCGCAGCATGTTGATAACACCAAGCATCGCACCGGTCGGCTCACCGGCTTTGTTGGTCAGCGGTGGCAGTGCATGGAAGGCACGGAACAGGTAGGACGATCCATCAACCAGTATCAGAGGGGGTGTATCTGACATGTTAAAACCCGAGGATTAATTTGAATTCAAACAGAATACCTGTCTGCAGAAGTTTAATCGACAGTCTATAAGTGTAATACCATCCAAAAGCTAACCGGAGAGCGCTGGTGAATCGGTTATAATGACCAGCTGACCTGAGAATTACCCCTGAAGTACTCCCGAGGCTTAAGCGGACAAATCACATGACGATAAGAAAAAAGCCACAACTACAACCCGGTGCGAATATTGATCATGCGCTGAGCCGGGAGTCCTGGAAAATATTCCAGATCATGGCAGAATTTGTCGAAGGCTTTCAAAAGCTCGCAGCAATCAGCCCGTCTGTCAGTGTCTTCGGCTCCGCTCGATTCGAGCCCGACCATAAATACAGTTTGTTGATCGAAGACATTTCGCGCAAACTTTCCGATGCAGGCTTTGCAGTGGTCAGCGGTGGCGGCCCGGGAATAATGGAGGCCTCTAATAAAGGTGCTTACGCGGGCAAATCGGCAAGCGTCGGATTGAATATTCAATTGCCCTTTGAGCAATCCGGCAATCCCTACCAGGACATTGCCATCACCTTCAAATACTTTTTCGCTCGCAAAGTGATGTTTGCAAAATACGCCTCTGCTTATGTTGTCATGCCAGGTGGCTTCGGCACGCTTGATGAGCTGGCAGAGATTCTCACACTTATTCAAACCGGCAAGTCTCGAAAAATTCCGGTAATCCTGGTCGGCTCCGAATTCTGGACCGGGCTGGTTGACTGGTTGCGCGCCTCAATGCTCACGATGGGCACCATCAGTGAGAAAGATCTGGATCTCTTCTCCATCGAAGATGATCCTGAAAAAGTTATAGAGACTATTTTCGATTTCTACGAAGGGGTAGATATGGATACTGTATTTGCCAATGACGATGTCTCGATGGATATCTAGTTCTCGCCCGGTACACTCTATCTCTATGCTTCTGCAACTCGTTATCCCGCCCGCAACCCAAAGATGTAAATTCCCTCGGCTGCGGATTTTCTGATGTCAGTCTTTACCGCCATTGACCTTAAACAGCTAAACAACTTTCTTACAAGTTATCCGGTGGGTGCTGCCAATAGCTTTACCGGGATAGAAGCAGGCATCACCAATAGCAACTTTTTTATCGACACTAAAACTGATCGCTATGTATTGACTATTGTCGAAAACGAAGGCCACGAAGACGTCGAGTGGTTTATGCAACTGCTTGCCTATCTGCATCAAAACAAAATACCTTGCGCAAAGCCAATGCAAGCCTCAACCGGTAGCTACACCAGTACACTTGCAGACAAACCAGCAACCGTTGTGCAGTGTCTTAAAGGTGCAGACAAACTCCAGGTAACTGCTGACGACTGCTATGCTATCGGACAAGTACAGGCAAGTTTTCACACCAGTTGTCAAAACTACCCGCACACACGCAATGATTCACGCGGTGCCGTGTGGCGACAGCAAACCGCAAACAAAGTCCGAGACAAGCTTGACCCACAGGATTTGAAATTACTTGATCAGCAAATGAGTTCCGATTGTTGGAATGTACTGGAACAACTCCCTCAAAGCGTCATTCACGCCGATCTCTTCCGCGACAATGTGCTTTTTAATGAAGACAATATCAGTGGCATCATCGACTTCTACTACGCATGCACCGGTTGCATGCTGTACGACCTTGCAATCACCTTTAATGACTGGTGTCGTGATGCTTCAAGCCGCATTGATCGCACTCGCGCCAAAGCGCTGTTGACAGGCTATGGGAGCATCAGACCTCTGCAGCCCGAAGAGCTGAGAAGCTGGCCCGAGGCCATCAGATGTGCAGCACTTCGATTCTGGCTTTCCCGGTTAGTCGATCTGCACTATCCACCTGATGCGCTAATGACTTACACCAAAGACCCGACACCACTGCGCAATATTCTTGTGGAAGAACCCTGCATATTCGTTGACTTGACATCATAAAAGTCGTATTTGTGCGGGTTACTAGGTATGCCCGGAACCATTAAAAAATGTTACCCTTGGATCAATTCGGCTCGTTTTTAACCACAAAAAGTTCCGGATCCCTCTACGCATCTACCGTGCGTGAAAATCTAAAAATCTGGAGGAATAACTCTATGAAAAGACGTGACTTTATCAAAACTGGCGCTGCTGCTACGGCAGTTGCCGGCACTATCACCGCCGCACCCGCAATTGCCCAATCCAAAACTGAACTAACTATTGTCTCCACCTGGCCGCGCGACTTTCCCGGTCTGGGTGTCAGCGCCCAGCGCCTGGTCGAGCGTATTTCGGAATTGTCTGAGGGCAAGATCGAGACAAAATACTTCGCAGCCGGTGAACGTGTCGGGGCATTTGATTTATTTGAAGGAATCCGCGCCGGCAACAGCCAGGGCTTGTTTGGTGCTGACTTCTTCTTGAAAAGCAAGCACCCCGGATTTGCGTACTTTACTTCCGTACCTTTCGGTATGACCAACCCTGAGTGGAACGCCTGGATCAAATTTAAAGACGGCCAGAAACTCTGGGACGAACTGTCCGGTGAGTTCGGACTGAAAGCACTGACCTGTGGCGGTACC
>CAYLZS010000271.1:0-20791 GCA_964388065.1 uncultured Granulosicoccaceae bacterium | reverse complement strand
CAGTTAAGGCAGGTGCTGCAGCCATCCATAAGCACAGTAGCTTTGACCGAGCATTTCTTACACATTTTAGCTGAAGCCGGGAAGCCACTGGCTTCATCTACAGTTTCTTCGCTGTTAGCAAGATACTCTTCCTTTTTCATCTCTATGTATTCAGCTGTTGTGTTATTCGGATTCTGGTTAGGATCACGCAGCATGCCGATACCGATCAGATGTTCTTCTATTACATCGCCAATTTCGGCCACCAGCGACTGTTGCAGTTTGCCTTTGTTCCAGTAGCCGCCGCTCGGGTCAAAAACAGACCGTAGTTCTTCGACCAGAAAGGTGACGTCGCCGCCTTTTCTGAAAACTGCTGACATGATTCGGGTTAGAGCGACAATCCACTGGAAGTGATCCATGTTCTTGCTATTGATAAACACTTCAAACGGACGCCGGATTTCGTGGTTGGTGCCTTCGTTGAGTACGATGTCGTTAATGGTGATATACATCGCATGCGCTGAAACGTGCTCGGGTGTTTTCAATTTGTAGGTTGAGCCAATCAGCTTATCCGGGCGCTTTAGTGCCTCGTGCATCTGAATGACTTCAGCGGCCGGCAGTGAATCCGGATCTGATTGTGGTTCAGGCTTGTTGACAGTGTAGCCAACAATTTTGTTGTCAATTTTAATGGTCATTGAAGTCATAATAAGTCTGTGCGGTAAATATTCAATGGCGCGGCCTGTATTTTTGCGAATTTGGCTGCGAATTTGGCCGGGCCATTGAATTATTTTTAATAACGCTAATTTTTTGGTAGCGGTTAAAAATTCTTAGAACTTTCCGTAGTAGCCTTCTTTAAGTGCGTCGTAGAGGTTGGCTGCTGTGTGAGTTTCGCCGTCGTATTCGATTTCCTCATTGCCCTTGCACGTGACCGTGCTGCCGTCTTCAAGTGTAAACTGGTACGTCGTGTTCTCAAGATCTGACTCCTTAACAAGGACACCCTGGAATGCCTCGGGATTGAATCGGAAAGTGGTGCAGCCCTTCAGGCCTTTTTCATGTGCATACAGGTAAATATCCTTAAATTCATCGTAAGGAAATTCTGTAGGGACATTGGCAGTTTTAGAGATCGATGAATCGATCCATTTCTGCGCTGCGGCTTGAACGTCTACATGTTGTGTGGGAGTAATATCATCGGCTGCCACGAAATAGTCGGGAAGTTTATTTTCCTCTTCTGTGGCGTAAGGCATTGCGTGTTCGTTGATCAGATCGCGATAGGCGAGTAATTCATAGGAAAAAACATCTACTTTTTCCTTACTCTTTTTACCTTCACGAATTACGTTGCGTGAGTAGTGATGGGCAAAGCTCGGTTCAATGCCGTTACTGGCATTGTTGGCCAGTGACAGTGAAATAGTACCGGTAGGTGCAATTGACGTATGGTGAGTAAAGCGACAACCATCCTCTGCAATGCTGTTTACCAGCGACTTATCGACCTCTGCTATGCGCTGCATATAACGGCTGTATTTGCCCAGCAGCACACGGCCTTTGATTTTGTCGCCTTTTTTGTAACCGTCTTTGACCATTTCAGGGCGCTTGCGAAGCATGTCTGCATCTACAGTAAACTCATCATCCATGACGGGTGCCGGGCCTTTTTCTTTGGCAAGTTCAACACCGGTTTTCCAGCCACTGACTGCCATCTCGCGAGTGACTTTGTCTGTGAACTCGAGTGAGTCTTCAGAGCCGTAGCTCATCTGTAGCATGGTCATTGTGGATCCAAGACCCAGGTAGCCCATACCGTGGCGACGCTTGTACTGTATTTCTTCACGTTGCTTAAAGAGTGGTAGTCCGTTGATCTCAACGACGTTATCGAGCATGCGGGTAAAGACCGAGACTGCCTCGCGGTATTTATCCCAGTCAAAGCGTGCTTCATCAGTGAATGGATTGTCGACAAATCGGGTCAGGTTGAGTGAACCCAACAGACAGGCACCATAGGGTGGCAGTGGCTGTTCGCCACAAGGGTTGGTGGCGCGGATTTCTTCACAAAACCAGTTGTTGTTCTGTTCGTTAACTTTGTCTATCAGAATAAAGCCAGGCTCTGCAAAGTCATAGGTGGATGCCATAATTGCATCCCATAAGCGGCGTGCTTTAACGGTTTTGTAGATCTTGCAGGCAACCAGGCCAGCTTCATTTTGAGTGAAGCCTTCTTTACTTGGCCATTCAAGCCACATTACCTCTTCAGTGTTTTTGAGGTCGACTTCACCACTATCTATTTCTTTGTCTTGTACCGGGAATGCAAGACTCCATGATGCGTCGTTGCGAACTGCCTCGATGAAGTCTTCGGTAATAAGCAGTGACAGGTTGAACTGACGCAGACGGCCATCTTCACGTTTGGCGCGAATGAATTCGAATACATCCGGGTGGCGTACGTCAAACGTTGCCATCTGTGCACCGCGCCTGCCACCGGCGGACGATACGGTGAAACACATCTTGTCATAGATATCCATGAAAGACAGAGGGCCGGAAGTGTATGCACCGGCACCAGAAACATAAGCACCGCGCGGGCGCAGAGTAGAGAAGTCATAACCGATACCACAACCGGCTTTAAGGGTCAGACCGGCTTCGTGTACCTTGCCGAGTATGTCGTCCATTGAGTCACCGACTGTGCCTGACACAGTGCAGTTAATGGTTGAGGTTGCCGGCTTGTGCGCTCTGGCACCCGCATTGGAGATAATGCGCCCCGCTGGTATCGCACCGTGGCGCAAGACCCATAAGAATTTTTCAAACCACTTGGTTTTGTTTTCTTCGGTTTCTTCTACATCTGCCAGTGCGCGAGCTACGCGCTGATAGGTGTCGTCCAGTGATTTATCTACATCCAGTCCTTCGCGACTTTTCAGTCGGTATTTTTTATCCCAGATATCCAGTGATGCACTTTGTAGCGGAATATCGGTGAACGAGATATTGGTTTCCGGATTGGCCTGTGAAGCAGTGATTGAATCAGATTGTGGCTTACTATCTATTGCAACAACTTTAGTCATGTAATTCTTATTCCCCGGTAATGCAGACGAGCCCGGCTGTTTTCCGGACATAAAACCGGTCAACAGATCCTTATCAACAGATTCTCAAGAAGACCTCAGAATCCCCGGTAGTCGTCGGGCAGTTTATTGTTGTTTATGCGCTTTCTACTAAAGATCGGTCACACAATCCGTCAGGAGCAGGCAAAAGAATGCAGTGCCAGCTGTAAATGACGGCAACGTGTAAGCTTTCCGATACAGTATACCCGATGATGTGTTCCAAATAAATTGAACTACTATATATTGTGCCAACTGGTAATGTGGCGCAGCGGATTAGTTCAAATCATCGAGCGACAGAATGATAGTGGTGAGGCGTTTTGCGGGTCAATAGACGCATACTACAAAATGTTGATTGTAATCTTACCATCCACAATATGATGTGATTGTGTTGTGGTAAAGCGGTGTAATAGTTGTGGATAAGTTGTGTACCAGTTTTTAACCGGTAATTGCTGTCACAACAGCCAGATAGTGGCCAGGCCGAGGAACGTCATTAATCCAACCACATCGGTGACCGTGGTGAGGATTACGCTGCCGGCTACAGCCGGGTCGATCTCAAATCGTTTCAGAAGAACAGGGATCAGTACTCCGGCAATTGCGGCTACTGACATGTTGACGATCAGTGCCAGGGCGATCACCAGTCCGACCCGTCCATCACCAAACCAGACGTAGGCAATCAGTGCGACAACGAGCGACCACATGAGTCCGTTCAGAAGGCCGATGATGGCTTCTTTGGTCAGAATCCAGCGTGTATTTCCGCTGCCAATTTGACCGAGTGCCTGGCCACGGATAACCAGCGTCAGCGTCTGTGAGCCGGCGATACCACCCATACTGGGAACAATGCTCATTAGAATTGCCAGTGTGACTATCTGATCAAGTGTGCTGGCGAACTGTCCGGCGACCCAGGAGGCAAGAAATGCAGTAGCGAGGTTTATCCCAAGCCAGAGGCTTCGTCGTCGCATACTGCGCATGACAGGGGAGAAGTAGTCATCTTCTGGTCGCAAACCAGCCATGCTCATCAAGGTTTGATCGGCATCTTCACGAATGACGTCAACCACGTCATCGATGGTGATTCTGCCCAGCAGCCGATTGTTGTCATCAACGACTGGTGCGGAGATGAGATCGTGATCTTCAAACAACCGTGCGACATCGGCATCGTCTGTTGCCACGTTTATTACATCGACATCGGTGCGCATGACAGTCGCGACGGTGGTGTCAGGGTCTGAAGTCAGTAACTTTCTGATTGGCAGCACGCCTTCGTAGTAGCCGAAGCGATCAATGATAATGATCCGGTCGGTGTGCCGCGGCATATCACCTTTTTGCCGCAGAAAGCGCAGCACAACATCCAGTGTTACGTTTGAGCGTACCGTGATTGCATCGAGATCCATCAGACCACCAGCGCTGTCCTTTGGATAAGACAGTACTGATTCCAGTCGCTCACGATATTGCTTGTTCATGCTGTGCAGAACTTCGTGAGTAACTTTGTCGGGCAGTGACTGGACAAAGTCGGCCAGATCGTCGATATCGAGGTTTTCAGTGATCGCTATCAGCTCTGCAGTATCCAGATCTTTAAGCAATGATTCGCGTACTTCATCACCGACTTCAAGCAGTACATCGCCTTCGTCTTTGAGATCGATGTAGTCCCACAAGAGCTTTCGCTCTGGCGGTGGAAGGGATTCAAGTAAGTCGGCAATTTCTGCCGGCTGTAATGCGAGTATTAAATCGTGCGCTGATTGAAAGCTGCCACTGGTAAGAATGTCAGCGACGGCACTTTGCCGGTCTTTATCGGTGACGTGGCTGGATTCAGGCATCTTATAATCTGATTGCCATTGGCTTTACCAATAGCTTCGTTAATGGCTAAGCAGGAATAGAGCTTGAGCATCTATTGCAGTTGTAACGTTAGATCGTTGCTGTAAATTTAGTTGCCGGTTTAACAACAAACAAAGTACTTCTGCGCTAGTGTACTGGAACAAACAGTGTAGTCACATGAGTCGACTGACTAAAGTGATTGATATCTATTTTAATGTTCGCCGATACTTGAGTCCGACCTACTGTTAGAGCATTTGGGCACTTTAGTCAGCCGCTCCTTCGGGAGCTCGTCATTTGCCCTGCAACTACGTTGCAACTCTTGAAAAGGGAGTGACATTCCCTGCAAGTTGACGCCTTGCTGCAGAACAAATGACAAGCTCTCATATGACCACACTGTTTGTTCCAGCACACTAAGAGTTAATCTTCTCAAGCATACTGGATTGCTTTTCTTTCTCGGTGTAGTGCAGGAACCCGAGTGCAGGGCGACGCACCTTCGACAGATGTGTCTGGCGCAGTACGCTTTTGATTTCGAGTATTGAATTCGGCGGCATGCTGAACTCACGCAGCCCAAGACCTAGCAGCACTCGGGTGTAGTCAGGGTTGCCCGCCATCTCACCACACATTGTGATTGGAATTTTGTGTTTTTTACCCGCGTCTATGACCATTTTTATTAATGACAGTACAGCTGGATTGAGCGGATCATATAAATAGTTCACCTGGTCATCAATGCGGTCAATCGCGAGTGTGTACTGAATGAGATCATTGGTACCTATTGATAGAAAGTCGAGGTGTTCTGCAAAGTGGTTGGCCGAGACTGCGGCTGCAGGTACTTCGATCATACCGCCAACTTCAATTTTTTCGTCGAACTTGAATCCTTTTGCACGCATCGAGTCTTTGGTATTTTCTAGCAACTGCTTTGCCTGCAGCAATTCAGGCACCGTAGTTAACATCGGGAACATAATTTTAATTGGCCCCTTTGCTGATGCCCGCAAAATTGCCCTTAGCTGTGGTACAAAAATAGACGGATCATTGAGGCACAGGCGAATGCCGCGCAAGCCCATTGCAGGGTTGTGTGCCAGCGGGCCTGTGTTTACCGCGTCAATTTCTTTGTCTGCACCTAAATCGACAGTTCTAATGGTGAGTGGTGCACCGCGTAACGCGCGTATTACCCGCATATAAGTTTTGTAGTGCTCTTCTTCGTCGGGTACTTTGTTTTCCTGTAAATACAAAAATTCAGTGCGGTAAAGCCCGACCCCTGCGGCGTTAACACGGCGCAGATGTTTTAAGTCGTCTTCCACTTCCATATTGGCGAGCAGGGTGATTTTTTCACCGCTTTTTGCGTGTGATCGTGCATCGTTGAGCTTTCTGAGTTCTTTGGCTTTGCGGCGCAGATCGCGCTGACGTTTGTGGAAATGCTCAATCAGCGTGTCATCCGGTTCCGCCAGCACCAGGCCGCTTTCGCCGTCGATCACCAGTGATTCACCGGGTTTTAAGTATTGTCTTGCGTCGTGCAATCCGACCACTGCCGGCAGGTTGAGACTGCGTGCAAGAATAGCGGTGTGTGACAGCGGACCACCCATCTCGGTTACAAACCCTGCCACACCTGCGTGTTGCATTACCATGGTATCTGCCGGGGTCAGATCATCGGCAATGATGATTCTGTCTTTCCACTGTTCGGCTGCATCGACAGTTCCTGTACGGCCACCGGAGACCAGCGCGTCCATGATGTGATTAAACACATGCTTGACGTCATCCTTGCGGGTTGCAATGTAGGGATCATCCATTGTCTCGAATACTTTAACAATGGCATCACGCTGAAGTTTCAATGCCCATTCTGCGTTGCATTGGTGTTCTTTGATCAGCTCTATTGGTGAAGTTGCCATCATGGCGTCATCAAGCATCAATAGATGGGTTTCTATAAACGTGCTGACATCGTCTGGTGATTCTTTAGGGATGTCTTTGCGAATTTTTTGCAGCTGCTTTTTTGCAGTGCTGTGTGCTGACTTGTAGCGCTTTACTTCTTTAGTGAGGTTTTTTTTGTCGATCTTTTGCTCGACAAACTCATGTTGGTTGCGACGCAGTATAAAGACGTCTCCAATTGAGACACCTCGAGAGACTCCCATGCCATTCAGCATGAGTGCCATTATTCGTCTTCACCAAATTTATTTTGAATAAGTTCAATGACAGAAGCCATTGCATCTGTTTGATCGTCGCCCTCGACAAAAAGCTTAACCGTGTTGCCGCGGCTGGCTGCAAGCATCATGACACTCATAATACTTTTTGCGTTGACGCGTTGTTCCTGCTTTTCAATTTCTATGGAGCTGGTAAACCCACCGGCTACCTTTACGAGCTTTGCTGCTGCGCGTGCGTGCAGACCAAGTTTATTGGTAATTTCTATTTCATGCTCTAACACGCGTGTTGTTCGCTTGTGTTGTTGCTATGGGCGAGACGGTAGCTTTTCATTTTAAGAAATTTCACGGTGCCTGACGGCGATCTGGTCGATCTTACTTTGGATATTATCACGCACACTTTCTACTACATACACTGATCTGTGGCGGCCACCAGTGCAACCGACAGACACGGTCAGATAAGCACGGTTTTCCGCTTCAAAGATTGGCGTCCAGTTAACAAAAAACTTACTGATGTCTTCAACCATGGTGTTGACAAGGTCGTGCTGTTGCAGAAACTCCGCAACCGGTTTATCACGGCCCGTCAATGGTCTGAGCGGTGCCGACCAGTACGGATTTGGCAGGCATCTGACATCAAAAATAAAATCGGTGCCGTGCGGTGGTCCGTGCTTAAAGCCGAACGATTGCAGTAATACGTTTACCGGTGTGCGGTTTAGCCCGATGACCCGTTTGCGCATCACTTCACGCAGTTGATGCAAATTGAGGTTAGTGGTGTCGATACTGACGTCCGAGGCTTGTTCGACGCTAACAAGAATTGCGCGTTCAGCGACAATTGCAGACTCCAGAGGAGCGCCACTTTTCGACAACGGGTGCTTGCGTCGGGTTTCACTGAAGCGAGTCACCAGGGTGTCGTCGTGAGCATCGAGAAATACAACCTTGGTATCGACACCGAGTGACTGTACCTGGAAGACAGAGGACTGAAACTGTCCGAGCAGATCGACTTCTCCACGGGCGTCGATGCCTACGGCAACACGATCATAAGTATCCGGGTTCTGGGACATCTTTTTGGCCAGATCGACCAGCATACTGTTCGGCAGGTTATCAACGCAGTAGAAACCTTCATCCTCAAGTGTGTGCAGTGCAACACTTTTACCTGCTCCGGAGAGGCCGCTGATTACTATTAACTGCATACAGTGCTACCCACACTCGTGGTTGACGGTGATTACCTGTATTGAGTATACAGCCTGAAAAAAATACTGCAGCGGTGGGAAGTGTTTGGGTAAGCAGCGTGTCGCGCTTGCCTACAGAGTAGTTGGCTTTAGAGTAACTACCAGCGTTCAGGTTTCAGCCTGATCGTTTTCCGGGTCTTCCGGGTGGTCAATGTTTTTAAGAAACTCGAGAATTTCCTCGGCTGAATGAGTTTTGCGCATTGCATTCCGGTTTTCCTCTGAGTTGAAAAATTTTGCCAGGCTGGCAAGAATTTTCAAGTGGCCGTTGACTTCATTTTCCGGAATCAGGAGACCGACAATGAGATCGACCGGTTTGTTATCTGCGGCGTCAAAATCGATTGGTTCTTCAAGCGTGATTGCCGCACCGACGGGTTCATCGATAAAGTCGACCCGGCCATGCGGGATGGCCACACCATGACCCAAACCGGTGCATCCGAGGCGCTCGCGTGCTGTCAGAGCGTCGATCACCTCCATATCGACGCTGTCATCGAGTTCGGTGTCGTCGAGGCCGGTTTCGATCAGGTCAGACAACATCTGCAGGCACTTTTTCTTGCTGCTCAACGATGCGCGACAGGAAACTCGCGAAATATCAAAGAGATCATTCATGAAAGGAAGTGTCGATGCGTCAGAGGGGGCTGGTTGTGTTCTGGTGAGTGTTCTGGCGTATGGTATGGCAAGGGCAGGGATTGCTGTGACTGGTGCGGGGAGTTTATAGCACAAGATGGATAGAAAAGGGTGCGCAATAGCACGCGATTTTACCCATAACGGCCTGCTCGCATACAAGTGATTATTACACCCGTAGTATTCCCGAAACTGACGGCATCTCAGTTGATCATTGATTCCAGAGCTAAACGGGCCCAAGCGAATATTTTTTTCCAGCCAATATTCAGCAGGCAGGCTTTTACGTGTTGGGGGTTGCTGGAATACAGCCGCTGAGAATTGAATTTCAGCGCGATAGCTTTCGCCAATCTATGAGTATTGCGGGTTGTGCTGCCCGCAATCACATTTACGCGGTTGCAGGCAGCGGTTAAATCAGAGGTTACGCTGTGTCCGGCCTGGTTTTTTTCCGGTCTTGTTAGTTTACGGCCGGGCACCAGCAATTCATTTTGCTTTAACTGTCTTCGTTCTCTGTGAGAATCTTTTCCTTATCTTTGCGGTGGTGGTCTTTTACTTTCTCCTTGTGCTTGATCAGCTGGCGATCTAGTTTGTCGGTTAGCAGATCGATCGAGGCATACATATCGGATTCTATTGTGTCTGCGAAAAGCTGAGTGCCTTTGATGTTGACGGTAGCTTCTGCCTTTTGTCTTAGTTTTTCTACACTCAAAATTACATGTACATCTTGTACATCGTCAGAGTGGCGCTCAAGCCGATCCATCTTTGAACTCACATAGTCACGTAGTGAGTCAGTCACATCCAGGTGGTGTCCGGTAACAGTTAGATTCATTCGCTTTCTCCTGTGGTTTTTTTAAGTGGCAATACAACGCCTGCAAAAGCACGAGTGCATTTGCTGTGTTATTAAAATGAGATAGTGGTGAAGCGTGTTGTTTTAAAGTACTGAGGGGGTGTTTCGTAAAAATTTGTCTAGTGATGCCGAAAACGCTGGTTTCTGGCTTGTTGATCGATTGATCGTTTATATGTTGTGACCGGGTTCGTCGCGACAGGAATAAGTTAATTAGTTGAACAACAGCGTCGCCAGTAACAGATACTGTGGCAGGACCGATGGAATCAGTCTTTAGAACACACTTTGGAATCAGTGTATGTTCGATGGGAATAACCTGTTGTTCATTCGCTTCCCTTAACTGCTGGTAGTTTTAATCCTTATTGCACTTTATAACTATTCTTTGTGCCTGTCCTATACCCTATCATAATTTTTCGATGCGTCTACCGGGCAGTTATGCCCGGTAGTAATTAATGCATTGTGTATAACAAAAATATCGCTAATTTAGCCTTTTTCTCTCATTCGATGGCGGTATTGACATGGATTCCCGGTACTTCGCCACAGTTCTGCGTGCTACCTGGATACCAGATGCCACCAGTGTGCTGGCGATCTTGCTGTCGCTCAGAGGCTTGCCCGGATCTTCTTTTGCAATGAATTTGCGAATCATCGCACGTATTGCGGTTGCCGAGCATTCGCCACCATCCGATGTGCTGACGTGACTTGAGAAAAAGTATTTAAACTCAAATATGCCACGTGGTGTGTGAATGTATTTTTGCGTGGTAACTCGCGAAATAGTTGATTCGTGCAGTTCTAGATGCTCTGCAATGTCACGAAGAACCAACGGTCGCATTGCTTCATCGCCATACTCAAGAAAACCGCGCTGGCGTTCAACAATAGCAGTGCCCACTCGAAGAAGTGTTTCATTGCGGCTTTGCAGGCTTTTAATAAACCATCGCGCTTCCTGTAACTGGTTGCGCATGTAGTTGTTGTCATCGCTTTTGTCGGCGCGTTTTACCAGACCTGCGTACATTGAATTAACGGCGAGCCTGGGTGCTATATCCGGATTGAGTTCAACCCGCCACACACCTTTTATTTTTTTAACGAATACATCGGGCACGATGTATTGCGGATCTTTTGATACAACCTGAGATCCCGGGCGCGGTGTCAGGTTTTGAATTGTCTGTATCGAGCTCTGCAACTGTGCATCATTGATTTTTAGCTGACGCTTTGTTTTTGCGAAGTCGCGTGCAGCGAGCATCTGTAAGTGTTCACCGATCAGTTGTTTGCATACTTCAATGTGCGGAGTCGATTCCATTTCCTGCAGTTGTATTAACATGCACTCCCGTGTATCACGAGATCCGCAACCTATTGGATCGAGCTGTTGAATCAGACGAAGCATTGCTTCCACTTCTTCCTCTTCGCAATGATCTTCCGGGTTGTTGTAGTTGGAGTTGACCGCATCGATGATGTCGGAAACTTCGTCTTCCAGATAACCGTTGTCATCAATGCAGTTAATGACGGTTGCGGCAATGATCTGGTCTGCCTCGGAAAGTGTTCGCAGGCGTAACTGATCCATCAGATGTTCCTGCAGGTTCCCTGTGCCGGCACTCGTGTATTCGGTGAAGTCGCGCTGGTTCTCGTCGCCTGACTGCATAGAGGTCGAACCATAAGCAGGTTCGTAGATGTCTTCCCATGCGCTGTCGACCGGAAGCTCGTCGGGGATGTCCGGTGTGGCATCGGCAACTTCTACAGTTGCTGAAATATCTTCCATGTGATCGATGCTTTCTGTAGACACATCTTCATCACTGGCGGGTGACTCTTGCTCTTTGCTTTCGCGCTCATTGTCGCTGCGCATCTTGGCAGCTTCTTTTTCAGGGTTGTCCTCGCCTTCTTCCTGAACTTCCAGCATTGGGTTGCTTTCCAATGCTTCCTGAATTTCTGACTGTAGTTCCAGTGTTGAGAGTTGCAGCAGTTTAATCGCTTGCTGTAGTTGCGGGGTCATGGCCAGTTGCTGGCCCATTTTCATTTGTAGTGATTGCTTCATACCGGGCGCTTTATCACTGTTATGCAGACTTATACGTAGGTTTGGCTGGCGATAGAGCTGTCAGCGTCTACATACTCGTGGCTTCCTCGGTTGAGCACTGCGGATGCTCATCAGCCAACGTCTGTTTTATTGTTTACGTTGTCGTCACTGGTATGTTTGCAATACAAACAAGCAGTTTATGACGTACAGGTAAAGTATGGTTCAAATGTACCCAACTGCAATGTCATTTCAACATTATTTATATACCGGGATCAAAGTCTCATTACATTGATGAAAATGGAGAGGTTGTTGCTGCTGCAGGACTTCTGGCGTCATTGCAATGACTATCCATCTGATTGCCATTTTTATTGGTGCTATTTCTGGTGCCCACTGGTTACGAAGTTGTGCATCGGCAGCAGTGTATGGGCAGCTGAGATTTATGAAGCTATAGGGTAAAGCTTTCGCCGAGATAGACTTCTTTTACCTGTTGGTTTTGCAAAATATCTTCCGCCGTACCCTCGGCAATTAAGCCGCCGTCACTAAGGATGTAGGCGCGTTCGCAAATGCCCAATGTTTCGCGAACGTTATGGTCTGTTATTAACACACCTATTCCTCGTTGTTGCAAGTGACTGATTATGCGTTGGATATCGATAACTGATATTGGATCAACACCTGCGAAAGGTTCATCAAGTAAAATAAAAACCGGGTCAGCTGCCAGTGCTCTGGCGATTTCAACCCGACGTCTCTCACCACCAGAGAGGCTCATGCCGAGGCTGTCTTTTATATGCGAAATTTGCAGTTCGCTAAGCAGGTTTTCAGTGATGTCTCTGTAGTCGCGTTTTTCCAGTTCGGGTCGATATTGAAGAATAGAAACAATGTTTTCTTCCACCGTCATTTTTCTGAAAACTGAAGCTTCCTGCGGCAGGTAACCGACACCCAGGCGTGCGCGGATGTGCATCGGGGCGTTGGTGATGTCATGGTCTTCAAGTATGATTTTGCCGCCGTCCGGTTTTACCAGACCGACGATTATATAAAAGCATGTCGTTTTACCAGCCCCGTTTGGTCCCAGCAACCCGACAACCTCGCCCTGATTGATGTGCATCGAGACACCATCAAGCACGGTACGCTTGCTGTAGGACTTCTTCAGATCTTTGGCTACCAGCGTGGACATATTTAAGTATCTTGATCAGCGATCGATGGTTTTACGGTGCCAGGTTGCGTAATTGGCTGCGGTTTGGCTGCGCAATTGGCTGCCTCGGGCACTTCAGGGTTTTAGTTGGGCCGGTTGCAGAGTTATGTTAACCCTGCCTTCGTTGTTGCCTGTTGCCTTGAATGTGAGTTCGCGCAGGTTATATTCAATGGTGTTTCCCGTTAGCTTCTGACCTGGTCTTTCAAAGTTGGCATTGCCTCGAAAGGTAATTTCCGTTGTGACGGTGTTGTAGATAATTTCATTGCACTCACCACGTACCAGTTGATTGTCCTGGGTTAACTGCTGAAATATTATCGGTGAACCCGTGCCTGTAATTTGATACAAGGCACCGTCTTTGATTTGTATTTCTATTTTGTCGGCTGTTATCGACAATGAGCCTTGGGTCACTTCGACATTACCAGTCAAGGTTTGTGTGCCTCTTCGTTCGTCGAAGACCGAGGCGTCGGCTTTTACGTTAATTGGCTGTGTGTGATCGGATGTCTGCGCAGTGGCATCCTTGGCGAGACACATTAGCGAGGCGGCGAGTAATACCAGGACTATTAATACCAGGAGCTTTAGGTCGTCAACTGATTTACCTTTGATTGGGATTTGCAAATTGTGCCTCCACACCAGATGTAAATGACAGCGTGCCCTGATCAATTTCGGCCTGCATGGTATTGGCATTATATTGCCAGCCGCGGCCTTCAACCTTAACAGTTTCGCTGGAACTGATTGTTCGCTTGCCATTGTCTATTGAAATTGAATTCGTATTGACGGTGACGGCTTGTCGGTCGGTTGTTTCACTGTGTGTAACTACAACGTTGTTTTGTAAATCCAGCACGTCAAAGTTTGCGGAGATAGTTCCGTTTGAGGCGCTGGCCTGCCACTGGCTGCCGTCAGTGGATCGCAAGTGCACGGTCGGGTTATTGATAAGCGAATAGCCCTCTATAAAGTGATGCGACAGAGATTGCCCGGTAATTTTCAGATACCTGCCTGCGGTTGTGTTGCCATCCGTACTTGAGTTGCGGCTATTGGCGATATTAACGATTTCAAAGTCCTCGAGGTAGTAGTCGCTCTGGGTTTCCACCATTTCTATGGCGTTGTTCTGCACTTGTGTCTCGACGTCACGATCATCGATCCATTGCCACGAAATTACGGCGATAACCAAAAGCGCGAATATGAGCAGGCTTGTGCCTATCTTTGAGGGCATTGAGCTGTGCTTTGAGCGAAAAGTGCCCGTTTGTTTGTCTGTTTGTTTGAATGCGACATTGACTACATTTACCTGTTTTGACCAATGCTATGTCAGACCGACTTAATAGTTCCTTACTTAAAGGTCTGCTAATTACTCCTCAAGTGTGGAGTATTTTGCGCTAGATCATAGCGCAGTGTCAGACCATATAACGTTCGATCGCTGATTCGTATAAATTTTGTGATTTTAATAACAGCTCACAGGCTTCGCGCGCGGCACCGTTGCCTCCGGGTCTGGCACTGGTCCAGTGTGCGATTTTACTCACCTCGGCATTTGCATTCGGCACAGTGAGTGCCAGTGCGACGCGGCGCATGACAGGTAAATCGATGATGTCATCCCCCATGTAGGCGAACTCTTTCGCGGTTAGATCCATATCTCTGCACAGTGATTCAAATGCCGGTAGCTTATCTTTGGCACCTTGCACTAAATGATCGATTCGCAACTCGCTGCAACGGTGGCGTACTACGTTTGATTCGCGCCCTGTGATTACCGCTATTTTTATTCCGGCGTCGCTCAGCATTCTTATACCGAGTCCGTCGGCGGCATGGAATCTTTTGATTTCCTGTCCGTCATCGCTTCTGTACAGACCGCCGTCAGTCAGTACACCGTCGACGTCAAATATGATCGCCTTGACTGACTTAGCAAGCTCGGCTGCACTGGACATATAATACTTCTCTTTATTGCCATTCGGGTTGGGTGTAGGTAATCAACGACGTGGCTAGCTCGTAGCACTATGGACGATGAACAGAGATATGGTTATGAGTTATGCAACTCCGGCATGAAACAGGGTATGCATATTTAGCGCTCCACAAACTTTGCCGTTGTCGTCAAGCACCGGCAGCGCGTAAATTTTATATTGTTCCATTATATGTAGCGCGTCATCTGCAAGTTGCTGGAAGTTAACGGCGTGGCCACCGTGAGTCATTACTTCGTCGATAAGTGTGCAGGCGATGTCGATATCGCGATCCAGAGCACGGCGCAGATCACCGTCTGAAAATACGCCGAGTAGTTTTTGGTGGTCATCAACTATAGCCAGAAAACCGAGCTTACCTGCGCTCATACTATATAGAGAGTCTTTTAGCAGAGTGCCGACGCTGACGGTAGGTAACGTGTCGTCACAGACCATAATATCGGAAACTCTCAATAGTAATTTCTTACCGAGCTTGCCTCCCGGGTGCGTCAGTGCAAAGTCTTTCGCGCTGAAACCTCTGGTTTCAAGTACCGCAACTGCTAATGCATCACCCATTGCAAGCGTCGCGGTGGTACTGGTGGTTGGTGCCAAACCGAGGTTACAGGCCTCTTCTTTCACTGCAACATTCAGTACAGCAGTTGCCGCTCGCGCCAGTGATGATTCAGGTTTACCTGTGATAGCTATTAGTGGTACATCCAGTCGCTTCATGACTGGCAGGATCATCTTGAGCTCACTGGACTCACCGCCGTATGAAATGGCGATAACAACATCATCTCTGGTAATCATACCGAGATCCCCATGGGATGCTTCTCCCGGGTGCACAAAGAAGGAAGGTGTGCCGGTGCTTGCCAGTGTGGCAGCTATTTTATTAGCGATATGCCCTGACTTGCCAACACCGCAGACAACAACGCGGCCACGGCATTGAAGCAGCAGGTTACAGGCAGCTGCAAATGATGCATCCAGTGAATGAATTAAGGCGGCAACAGCGGCAGCCTCCGCTGCGAAGACTCGCCCGGCCACTTCTAATAACTTATTAGTTGAGCCTGGGTTAATTGAGCCTTGCCTATTTGAGCCTGGCTTATTGGTCGCCAGTTTTAACGGCTGGTCGAGTGCAGGTTGTTCGTTGTTCAAAGTGTTCCGGCCCGGTTAGTGTGCGACGGTGCGAAAACTATTCAAGATTATCCATCTCGTCGAGCAATTGAAGTTCTGCTTCTTCTTCCGACAGGGGTTTGTCCAGATCGTCTAGTTCGTCCAGATCATCCAGTTCATCCAGTTCATCCAGTTCGTCAAGCAAATCCAATTCATCCAGTTCGTCCAGTTCATCCAGCTCATTTTCGGATGTTACTGGTTTTTCCTCAGACTGTTGGTCGAAGGTTTGCCTTCTGCGCCATGAAACAAATTGATCTTTGACAACCTGATATGGGTCGAGTGCCGCAGTCTCCAGAATCGATGATTGAGCCAGATACTTTGACCGTGAGTTGACCACATTGAGTCCGACCAGTGAATTTCGGGTAGTGCGGTCGAGATCGATAGTGTTTAGTGGTTCTATCTGACTATCACCCAGTAACCCGAGTGTGCTCCTCAGTGTCTGTCCTCCAAAGAAAGGCAGCATTAGGTAGGGGCCTTCCGGCACCCCCCAGACTCCCAGTGTCTGTCCAAAGTCCTCGAAGTGTTTTGTAAATTCCAGTTGAGTTGCCACATCAATAATTCCGCCGAAACCCAGCAGAGTGTTGACACCAAAGCGCGCGGTGTCTGAGAAACCCTGTTTGAATTTTCCCTGCAGGAATCCGTTCGCGGCGGTAGAAACATCGCCCAGGTTACTGAAAAAGTTGTTTACGCCCGTTCTGACCAGTGACGGGGTGACTTTTTTGTAGCCAGTGGCGACCGGCTTCAAGGCATAGCGGTCAATTTTTTCGTTGAATTTGAAAATCGCTCGATTGGCAGATTCCAGCGGGTCATTGATCGAATTGGTGGGTGGTCCTTTGGTGGCACAAGCGGACAGCAGTAATCCTGCGAATAGAATGCATATTGTTCTGGCAACTTTGCGATGTAGAGCCCGGAAATTCATATTGTTATTTTACGGTAATGTGTGCCCGGTGTATTAGCGGCATTGGGTCGGGGCTTCCAGTTTACCCGCGATATCGCCGGAATTTCAAAGTTCTTGCGGTTAGGTAGTAATGTTTTTGACTGTGTTGACGGAATCCGGGACTCTTATTAAGCTCCGGTTTGGCACGCAAACATGAGAATATGGGGTATAAGAGCGAGCAGACAATTTTTTGTTTTTGTGTCACGGCTTGAGATTGTCTGCGTATAACCCAATATACTTGGGAAAGGTCCGTTTGTAGCGGATGTTGACTCTCAAGATAACAAATTACTTAGAAATCAGGACCGTCGCCATCGGAAGTGCGGCCATGCGGTACAAGGGGATCAGATGAAATTTTTTCGCACACTATTAATGTCGCTCGTTCTGTTGCCGGTGGTTGCATTTGCCCATCCTGCAGAAGATTTGGTGCGGCAGATTACGACCGATGTAATCGATGCATTGAACAGCCCGGATGCCAAAGCCGATAAAAGCTTTGTGCGAGCCAAGGTCGATACCGATGTGTTGCCGCATATCGATTTTACCACCATGACCAAGATTACCCTGGGGGCAAAGCAGTGGAAGCAAGCCTCCAAGAACCAGAGGGTCGAGTTAGTTGATGAGTTCCGACGATTGTTGCTGAATACCTATACCGCAGCTCTCGACCAGTATTCTGGCCAGACGTTGCAGATATTGCCTCATACACCATCTGACAACGACGATAAAATTGCGGTCATCAAAACTGTGTTTGACGATCAGGGTTCCAAGTTTGCGGTTCACTATAAACTCAGATCTTCGAAGACTGATCGAAAGACCTGGAAGGTTTACGATATTGAAGTCGATAGTGTCAGTTTGGCAAAAAGTTATAAAGCTGAATTCGGCAGCCAGATAAAAACTGCGGGTGTCGACGGATTGATCAAGACGCTGCGCGATAAGAATTCACAGTAATTTGGTGTTGGTGGGTGCGCTCGCGATTTTGAGTGGACCCACAATCTATCTACTTCTGCTTTGCAACTGTGCTTTAGACCCTCCGGGCAGGGATGGATGCGACATTTCCGGGGCAATTATCGGATAATCCAACGTGTGTTTGTGCGGTGGCGGATGGCACAAAGCTGACCACCCCTGATACAGGCTACTGATTCACAGGCTGCCTTGTTGGGATTGCCTCACTCTTCCGTTATCATGTACAGTCTCGCCGTCGTCAGCGGTGGGCAGGTTCGTCGTCTCGACAGAACGTGGCCCGGAAATACGGTTTCCGATGTGTCCACTTCATTCTGGTGCATTCTAAATAATGGATAAACTGATTATTGGTGGCGGCAACCCGCTGAGCGGGTCTGTGCGCATCTCCGGTGCTAAAAATGCCGTGCTGCCAATTCTAGTCGCAACACTGCTTTGTGATGACACGGTTACTCTCGAAAATGTTCCTCATCTAAACGATGTGACCACCACGATGACGCTGCTTGGTCGCATGGGTGTGAAACTGACTCTTAGCGAAAATATGCTAATCGAAGCTGACGCTTCCGACGTTAATAACTATGAAGCGGAGTACGAGTTGGTGAAAACCATGCGTGCATCGATTTTGGTGCTGGGTCCGTTGTTATCCCGCTTTGGTACTGCGGTGGTTTCACTACCGGGTGGTTGTGCAATCGGTGCCAGACCAGTAGATCTGCACATCAATGGTTTGCGCGCGATGGGTGCTGACATCACGCTGGAAGCTGGCTACATCACCGCTAAGTGCAAAAAGCTCAAAGGAGCGACGATCAATTTCGACACAGTGACTGTCACTGGCACAGAAAACCTTTTAATGGCGGCGACTCTGGCTGAAGGCACTACAGTGCTGGAGAATGCGGCGCGTGAACCTGAAGTTGTGGATCTGGCCAATTTCCTGATCGGCATGGGTGCTGACATTCAAGGTGCGGGCACGGATACCATAACGATCAATGGAGTAGAACGCCTGACCGGTTGCCATTATCGTGTAGTGCCAGACAGAATTGAAACCGGTACCTTTCTGGTGGCAGCTCTTGTCAGTGGTGGCACGATGACCGTAAAAGATGCGCGTCCGGATACGCTTGATTCTGTGTTACACAAGCTTGATGAAGCCGGTGCTGATCTGCAGATCGATGACAATGAAATCACCGTGAGTTGTCGTTACGAAAAACCTAAAGCTGTTGATATTAGAACTGCACCGTACCCCGCATTCCCGACTGATATGCAGGCCCAGTTTACGTTGCTGAACTCTGTTGCAGAAGGTACTGCAACTATCACAGAGACCATTTTTGAAAACCGATTTATGCATGTGCAAGAGCTGCAGCGCATGGGTGCCGATCTCAAAGTCAGTGGTAACACAGTTATTTCACGCGGTGTTAAAAAGCTGACCGGGGCACCGGTAATGGCTACTGATCTGCGCGCCTCGGCGTCGTTGGTTATCGCAGGTCTGATTGCCAGTGGCGAAACTCACCTGCAGCGCGTTTATCACATTGACCGCGGATACGAACGCATTGAAGACAAATTCAATGCGCTCGGTGCCAAAATTCAGCGCGTCAGCTCTTAAGATTAATTGGTGTCATGAGTCAGCCAATTGCTATCGCACTTACTAAAGGGCGGATACTAAAAGACACACTGCCACTGCTTGCGGCAGTCGGTATAGAACCCGCGGAAGACGCTGAAACTACTCGTAAACTCAGAGTAGATACCAGTCAGCCAGACACTCGCTTTTTATTGGTTAGAGCCAGTGATGTGCCGGCTTATGTTGAGTACGGCGGTGCTGATATTGGCATCACCGGGAAAGATATATTGCTGGAGCACTCGGGTCGCGGTATTTATGAACCGCTCGATCTTGAAATTGGCGTTTGCCAATTGGTGCTGGCGGGCAAGAAAGGCGTTGAGACTCGCGGATCAGGTGTACTGCGGGTTGCGACAAAGTATCCGGAGGTCGCCAGGCGCTTTTTCGATCGTCGCGGACAGCAAGTGGAAATAATCAAGCTTTATGGATCAATGGAACTCGCACCGCTCGTTGGCATGGCAGACCTGATCGTCGATATTATGGAGACAGGTGCCACGTTACTCGCCAATGATTTGGAAGTTATCGAACCGATATGTGATATTAGCTCCCGTCTTATCATCAATAAGGCGTCGATGAAGATGAAACACAAAAAAATTCACCAACTGATTGACGGGTTGGCTCAGGCCGTGGCAAGTAAAAAGCGGTAGTCACCGGCTGTAATCTTTCAGTAGGTTGCAAAGCTGCGGACAGTTTTAAAGCTGGTTAAATTTCAGATTAAATACAAGCTCAAAATGCTGTATTGGAAAGACACAAAATGAATCAAGAAGCGACCCATACCACTGATGATCTGCGTATCAAGGAACTGAAGGAGCTCATCTCTCCTGCAAGTCTGATTTCAGAGCTTCCGGTAACGGATGAGATTTCAAAAACGGTTCTTGCGGCACGCGCCGGTATTCATAATATTCTGCACCGCAAAGACGACAGGCTGGTGGTGGTTGTGGGGCCTTGTTCCATCCATGATCCTGAAGCGGGTGTTGAGTATGCAAAAAAGCTTGCGTCGATCGCACCGTCCTTAGCGGATGATTTATTGGTTGTGATGCGGGTCTACTTTGAAAAGCCACGCACCACTGTTGGCTGGAAGGGGCTGATTAACGACCCGGGACTTGATGATAGCTTCGAGATCAATCGTGGTTTGCGCACTGCGCGTAAGTTGTTACGTAATATCAACGAGCTTGGTCTGCCGGCTGGCAGTGAGTTTCTTGATCTTATCAGTCCTCAGTATATTGCTGATCTGGTCGGGAGGGGTGCCATTGGTGCGGGTGCTACAGATAGCCATGGACATGGCGGACTGGCGGCGGGTGTATCTGAACCGGTTCGTTGTAAAAATGGTACCTCGAGCGGTTTCGAGATAGCGGT
>CAYLZS010000270.1:0-2409 GCA_964388065.1 uncultured Granulosicoccaceae bacterium | reverse complement strand
TATAAGTTGTATTTAATTAGATAATTTCTTTGACACGATTTACAACATTTTCAACATTAAATCCGAAATGCTCAAATACCTGATCAGCAGGGCCGGACTCACCAAAAGTATCCAGACAAATCATCGCGCTGCGACTGCCGGCATACTTGTACCAGCCACCAGAGACACCAGCCTCTATTACCACTCTTGCTATAACAGTTGCAGGCAAAACAGATTCGCGGTAGCTCTGAGTCTGACGATCAAACACATCAGTGGATGGCATAGACACCACGCGCACGTTAATGTTCTTCTCTGCCAGTTTAGCCTGCGCCTCAACAGCCAGTTCGACTTCTGAACCAGTTGCAATAATCAGCGCTTGCGGATTGTCACAATCAACCAGAACGTAGCCACCCTTTTCAATATTGGCCAGTTGTTTTTTATTGCGCTTTTGTGGTGCCAGACCCTGACGACTAAACAATAAACTACTCGGACCGTCATTACGCTCAAGCGCTGCTTTCCAGCAGACTGCAGTTTCTACCGCATCGCAGGCACGCCACACATCCATATTTGGCATTAACCGTAACGTCGCTGCCTGTTCTACTGGCTGATGTGTCGGGCCATCTTCACCGAGCCCGATGGAATCATGTGTAAATACAAACACCGATGGTATTTTCATCAATGCAGCCATACGCAAGGCGTTACGTGCGTATTCTGAAAACATTAAAAAGGTTGCACCGTACACTTTAAAGCCACCGTGTAACACCATTCCGTTCATTATGGCGGCCATGCCGAATTCACGCACACCAAAGTAGATGTAGTTGCCGTCTGTTTGTTCTTCAATTCCCTTGCTGTCAGACCAGATGGTTAAGTTGGAACCCGCTAAATCTGCAGAGCCTCCAATCAACTCAGGCAACGATGGACCAAATCCGTTCAAAGCGTTTTGCGAGGCTTTTCGAGAAGCTATTTTCTCTGCTGCCTTCTCAACCCCCGCAATAAATTCAGTGGCTTTGGCGTTCCAGTCTGCCGGCAGTTCACCCTTTATACGGCGCTCAAATTCAGTGCACTCATCCGGATGTTTGCTTCGGTATTCGTTTAAAAGATCAGTCCAGGCAGACTCGGCAGCTGCACCTGACTGCTTTGCGTCCCATCCGTTATAAACTTCACCGGGAACTTCAAAGGACGCATGTTCCCATCCCAGTTTCTCACGTGCCAGAGCGACTTCATCGGGTCCCAGCGGTGAACCGTGACTTGATTCTTTACCTTCCTTATTAGGAGAACCAAAACCGATCAGTGTCTGGCAACATATAAGAGTGGGCTTATCAGTTTGAGACTGTGCTTCTTGTATAGCCTTTTCAATGGCTGCATTATCATGACCATCGACTTTCGGTATAACATGCCAGCCATAGCTTTCAAAACGCCCGGGTGTATCGTCGCTAAACCAGCCTTCAACTTCGCCGTCAATGGAAATACCGTTGTCATCGTAAAACGCAATCAGTTTACCGAGTTTGAGTGTGCCTGCTAACGAACACACTTCGTGCGAGATACCTTCCATAAGGCAGCCATCACCAACGAAGGTGTAAGTATGGTGATTGATTAGCTCAAGCCCCGGCTTGTTGTACTGAGCTGCCAGTGTTCTTTCTGCGATCGCCATTCCGACGGCATTGCCCAAACCCTGCCCTAACGGACCGGTTGTAGTTTCAACCCCGGGGGCGTATCCAAATTCCGGGTGTCCCGGGGTTTTAGAATGCAGCTGACGGAAATTTTTAAGCTCTGATATATCCAGGTCATAGCCAGACAGATGCAATAGCGAGTAGAGCAGCATCGAGCCGTGTCCGTTTGAAAGCACAAAGCGGTCGCGGTCAATCCAGTCGGGATTAGTCGGGTTGTGTTTAAGGAAGCCATTCCAGAGAGTCTCTGCAATATCAGCCATGCCCATCGGCGCGCCGGGATGCCCGGAATTTGCCTGCTGGACGGCGTCCATACTCAGTGCACGGATGGCATTCGCCAGCGTTCGGTGATCAGTCATCAGTTAAATTAGACATCCAGGAAAAACGTTTCGCCTCCGCCGCGTGGCGAAGCTCAGGAGTGAACGAGGCACGTGGCGCGAACAGAAAAACGGCCAACCGGTTCCAGGCTCATACAGTATTTAACCATGCTGAGCTTGAACAACCCGCAAATATAGCATTTTATATATCCGCCGGAAATAGCGAAATTTTCGTCGTAACCTGGGACGCGGCCTGGAATACCGAGTGGGAATGCCTTGCAAGCAATTGAAAAGGATTACTTTTCTTGAAAAACGATCCAAATGCACTATGTTGCTTTTTGAACCCTGAAATCAAACCCAAACGCTAGACAAAAAACCACCAACTCGCTAGACTGGTGGTTTGCGTATAATAAGGTGTATTCGTGGCAGCCAGATCAATACGAAAA
>CAYLZS010000269.1:0-2995 GCA_964388065.1 uncultured Granulosicoccaceae bacterium | reverse complement strand
AACCAATTAAAGTGCCTGTCCTGCTAAAGGCGATCTATACATCAATGCTCATACTGAAGCCAATGCACCTGGTGAAGTTCGTGGCCAGTTGGTCGACGAAGGCACAGCAGTAGCGGCACCAGCCGCTGGCTCGATTACTGTAACCATGACCAACACATCTCCGTATCAGCCAATGACACCCCCAGTGGTTGTATTACACAACGCACCGGATACTGATAACGGTATGCGTCTGTTTTACCCAACCCAACCGGCTAGCGAATCTATAATTGCGATAGCTGAAAACGGCAACAATGCACCATTGGTTAACACACTTGGTTACCTGTGTAGCGTCCAAAACGCGTAATTCCTAACAGACAGTTGCATGGATATGGCACCGGAAACGTGTGAACTTCTACATCTAATGGGTAGGTGAGCCACCTATTCCTTCCGTTATTGCTTGACACTATGGGGGTCCATATATATGTCCCTGTATTCCTCTTGGGATTTAGTGCCTTGAAAAACAGACCCCTATGCTTTTCATCGGTTCGATTGAATCGATTATGCCTCTGGGTATAAACACCATTAATATGGCGCATTATCCGATCAAGGTTTGCCAGCGGTGTCTCCACCAGTAGATGGTAGTGATTTCCCATCAAACAAATAGGCATGAAACTTTGCGTCATATCGTTGATGGGATTCTTCGAGCGTTTTCAAAAACGCTTCGTAATAAGGAGTGCCGTGGAATATCCAACGCTTACCGCGACCGCGGTTCATCACATAATAGAAAGCATTTTCATACTGAATTCGGGCGCGTCTTGCTATTTTACTTCTACTGCAAACCACTACACTTGAACAGTATCAAAACTCAGCGCTCTGGAGGTTCGTACCTTGAAAGACTGCTTACGCAGTTGGAAAGGTGCGTAGGCAAGCTAGTCCGATCGAAATAGAACAAGCGAAGCTGCAGTGGATTTTTTTGCTTGAGGGCGTAAGCAATCTATCAGCAGTTTGAGTAGACTGGCTCTATGGATATGATCTCTGAATCAACGGATCCAACGTATATTCTTTCCAGCTTTGCCCAGTAGCATGCGGAGCTGCACATAGGACATGGACGTGCTGAGCAGTAGATTTCGCACCCCGTCAGCAGTTTCGAACCCGTGCGACTGCACGCATCTCTGATAGCGTCAATTTCAGAGTGTGCGGTTGGATCATTCAACAGATTCGTTCGATTTCTGCCCTCGCCGATAATCCGGCCGTCTTTAACAACTACAGCGCCATACGCAGTACCATCGCCATTTTGCACGGAAATGTTTGCAAGCTCGACAGCACGCTTAATATAGCTTGCTGGTTCCTGATCATCAGGTTGCGCTATTGTCTGCGCACCGGCTGCTGCCTGTGCTGAGCGATGTTGTCCGCCAATAAAAGAAAGTGTCGGAAGCAACAACATACTGCCGAGCATCTTTCTCCGCCGTACTGATTGTCCATGTTCTTCGCAGATGACTTAACCCTCCCACGCTAAATTCCTGAGACTCAAATTCCAGTGAAAGTATCCCGGGTAACCGGAACACTATTTATTCATTTCCTGTTAACGAATGCATTACCGCAAAATTTTAATCATACAAGGACTAACAGAAAATATTTAGAAGGACATCAGGCACTATTTATTATTGCAGATGACCCTTTCCAGCATACATGTCTATGTTCTGGTCATCGTCATTGAAGGAGGGCTTGATATCGATTGGTACACCACACAGTACCGCTCAGTCAATTTAATGAGTGTGTCCAGTTGCTCCGGGTTCGCGTCGGTATCCAGATCAAAGTGCAGTCGAATAGTGCTGAAACCTACCGGTGCATCTTTAGCGACCCCGAGGGTGCCGCGAAAATCAAGATCGCCTTCCGCTGAGATTGTGGCATCCCGAAGGTTGACCTCTATCGCGGTAGCCACCGCCTTTAATGTGACACCGGCACAAGCTACTAACGCCTCAAGCAACATATCGCCGGAACATAAGGACAAGCCATCGCCACCAGTTGCCGGATGAAGGCCCGCCTCCGCAACTGCTCTGCCGGTATCCACACTACAGGTAACACCTTCACCGATGCGGCCATTTGCTTTTAAGGTGATGATGGCAGTCTCAGGTGTATCTTTGTATTGTTGTTTTAAAGGCGCTTGTAGCGCTTTCAGTTCAGTGGCATTCATAATTTCTCCTGCGAGGTTTGAAAAAGCCATAATATTGGAGGGTCAGATATTGAAGTATACTCTCATGATCTATCTAGCATTTGCGAGAAATATCAAACCAAAACTACCGAAGCGAAGCTGCAACCAGCTCAGAGCATAGTTAGAGTCTCGCAGTGCTACATCAGCGAAACTAATTCGCCCACGTGGCATCGCAAGACCAGACCACCTATGGTTTTCAATTTTCTCTAACCGTTCCAACAAATCAGGGGTCTCAATATATGACTTTGTTAGTTTGCTACACGTCATCTCTTCAAGTTACTATTGGCCAGCTTAATCTGAATAAATCCAATGCATGCGATTGTTAATAAAAATTCTCATTCCCTGTGTAGGTGTGGCCGCGGCCATCGCACTGTACTGGTTTACAAAACCGTCACCCTTCAATACCAACAACCCACTGCTCGCAAAACAGGGTCCTATAGACTTGCTTGCTGACCTGGACACAGATGATCTCCCTGAAGGCTGGGCTCATCGTAAGTTCCTGACAGTCAAACCCGCGGACTATAGAATGACTGAAGAGGATGGTGAGCCCGTGCTTCGTTGTAGTACAAACAACAGCGCATCGATTCTTGCACGTGATACCGAGATTCCTCTCAGCTCACACTCTGTATTGTCATGGCGCTGGAGGGTCACAACGCCCATCGACAGTGATACTGATGAATCCACCAAAGAAGGAGATGATCATCCAATACGGTTTTTCATCACCTTCTCAAACGAAAACAGCGACAGATCGGCAATGGAAATCATCTGGAGCAACAAAAAGTATCAACCCGGGGACTACAAAAT
>CAYLZS010000268.1:0-19205 GCA_964388065.1 uncultured Granulosicoccaceae bacterium | reverse complement strand
GTGCGCCAGTCATTGTGACTGTGAGGCTCGAATGTTGAATCCTGATACCAGTTGCGGGTCTTTTCTGTCATGCATCAAGTATAACCCTGCTGCACGTCAATGTTGAGTTGCAGCCGGTTTATTTGGCGGCTTGTGGAGTTTAAAGGGCCTTCTTGGTTTTTTGCTGGCGGAAATTATTCGGGTGGGCAACGGAAATAAGCCATATTATCGAGCAGAGATTCTGCATTGGCGCTGCGTAACAGGTTTTTCAGATGTTGTTCTTTCAGGAAAGACTCTTTAACCGAGTTCTCAAGAAAATCGATTAGTGAATCGTAGTAGTGATCTATGTTTAACAGCCCGGTTGGTTTCTGGTGCAGGCAAAGCTGCTGCCATGTTGCAATTTCTATTAGCTCTTCGAGTGTACCGATGCCGCCGGGAAGAGCGATAAAGCCATCCGAAAGTGACGCCATTGTGGCTTTGCGCTCATGCATATCTGAGGTGATTATCAGTTCGGTGAGTCCCTGATGGCTAATTTCGTAGTTTTCAAGATGTTTTGGAATAACGCCGATTACTTTACCACCGCGAGCAAGTACTGCATCTGCAATTGCGCCCATGAGCCCGATACTCGCGCCACCGTAGACTAGGTCGATATGCCGTTTTGCCATGGCATCAGCAAGGTATTCGCAATTTTCTTTGTAGATTTTTCTTGCGCCGTCGCTGGAGCCACAAAAAACGCAAAGTCTTTTTATAGTCATCTTTATAAAACCACCCGAATCTGCTGTAGCGTAGAAAAATTATACTATCTGCAGAACTCCAAATTGTATATAAGCCGGGTCGTCAGCCAAGGCAACAAGAGATACCACCTGCTAATTTGCCGTTGAGGGTATGCTTAGCGTTGAATGTGCTGCAAGGGCAACCACGATCAACATTGCCAAAGCCATTGCTATGTTTATAAACCGCTGCGTGCCAGGTTTTAGTGCCAGGCTCTGTAGAATTACGCCGGCGGCCAGCCACAGTAAATGTATCAATATCCAAATTATGTTGATAACCAGAAATTTGGTTAGCGTTTCTACCATCAACGTCTGGTTGGCGAAGGGGTAACCAGTAAATAATGCTGTGTTAACAACATAAGCTTTTGGGTTGATGATTTGCAGAGCTATGCCATCGGTAATTCCGGGTTTCTTTTGTGCTTCTATAAAACCTATCTTTGAGCCTGACATCGCAATCCGTAATGCCAGCCATAGCAGGTAGCAGATTGATGCAATCAACAACGCCGTGCGCAGCCAGGGTACTGAAAGAACGATAGCGGCCAGCCCGGTTACCACGGCAATGGCTACCAGGTTAGTACCAATCAGCAGACCGAGCATGTAGCTAAGACCGCTATTGCGACCGAATGCAGCCCCTACACCTGCGAGTGACAGAACACCCGGACCCGGTGTGAGTAATAACAGGAAGACCGAAGCCAGAAAGTGCGACATGGAAGTGTGAATGTGAACCAGTTGGGGCCGCATTATTTCAGGTTTGATTGCCAATTTCCTCAATTACGTGACTGTGACTGCAAATGAGCATGGAAAAGGTGTCAGGTCGTGAATTTTGCTTCTTAAGCCAACACAATTGTCCCGCACTGCCGTTAGAAAATCGTAGATTGCAATTAAATTTGGCGGTGTGAGTACCATGAAAAAAGGTGTTTTTAGTATCGTTTTGATGGCTTCGATGCTTGCTGCCTGCGGCGGCAGCAGCGACAGCAGTGGCGAGGAAGAATTACTCAGCGGCGTGTTTTCAGATAGTCCTGTCGGCGGGCTAAACTTTGCTACGCAGTCTACAAGTGGTGTAACCGATACGGACGGTGTTTTCCACTATCGCGAAGGGGAAGCGGTGGTATTTCGTATCGGTAAGCTGGCATTGCCGGCTGTGCTTGCATCTGAGATGGTAACGCCTCTCGATATGGCGATTGATGGAGATCTTGATGACCCTTCGGTGGTTAATATTGCGCGCCTGCTTCAGTCACTTGACGAGGACGCCAACCCTGAAAACGGTATTGCTATTCCACAAAGTACGAACGAAGTTTTTAATGATGCGGTTTTGCTTGATGCAACTGACAATGAAGTGGTTGAGAGTATTGTTCGTCAGGTTTACGGAGAAACCAGAGACCCAGTGAGTGCTGATCAGGCAGTCTCACATTTTATCAATACGCTAAGTGCTAATACTGACAGCAATGGTACGCTTGACCAGCTAAGCTATTTTGTTGGTGTTGATGATACTTTTAATGGTGAAAATCTATTTGTAGATCAGGATACTTTTTCTATAACACTGGACGGTGAAGTGCATTCAGGTGTTGCATCTGTTAGTCAGGGTGTCTATCAACTGTCCGGCGCGCAGGATACGTGGTTTGTGTCTGTCGATGAAGCTGAAAACACAAAGCTGGTATGTGTCGAAGGTGTGCCGACAGCTATTGCTGATTGTGGAGATGGCTTGTATCAGGTCTTTACAGAAGAAGCACAAGCGATGGCATTCAATGCACCGCAGTCAGTTGCCGAAGCTGAAGTGCTCCTGGAACCTGAAACGGGAGCGGCTACAGAAGCCCTGCAAAGTTCTGAGGTCACAGATCAAATCTCAGATCAGAACGGCGCTGAAATATCTCTTGAGGAATTTTTCCCGCATTGTTCAGAAGGAATTGTTGATAATAACGGTGATGGCTATGGATGGCAGAACGATCAAACTTGTCTAATCGTTGTCGATGGAGTGGTTGTCGCTGAGAGCTTAATCGATAGTGTTGTTGAGCCAGCCCCGGTCTCGACACCGGTGGCAGAGGTCACCGGGATAGCTCCGGGTGCCGAAATAGTGCTCATACCTGACGAGGAAGCACCAGCGTCGGAAGAAGCAACACTTGAGGTAACTCCCGCTCCCGCAACTGAAACTGAAGAAGTTGCACCTCGGGTTGTACAGCCTTCAGATATAACAGACATAATCGTACTAACCGGGCAATCCAACGCTGCCGGTGAGCAAACAGACTATGATCCAGCTTTGGATTTTGGTGATGAAAGTCTTTTTGCGTTTGACGAAGATGGCCAATGGCAGGTTGCTGATCTGCATCAGTACTGGGATAAAAACTTGCCTTCCAACTTTGCATCTGCTGCCGAAGGCCGCGAACCTTATAACAATCTGGTGTTTCAGATCGGTAAATCACTGACCGAGCAAACTGATCGTGTTGTTGGAATCATTCTGGTGGCAGCTCCTGGTGCGGGAATCAGTCACTGGGACTTCAATAGTGAGTTCTACACGAAGATTCGCAGCAAGGTAGAGAGCGCGTTAGCAACGCTGCCGCAAAAAGATTCGATCGATGCAATGATATGGATGCAGGGTGAAACCGACTGGTTAGCTGAAGGTACAGCGGATCCGGGTGCAACCGGTTTTGCTTCTACTGATTCGGAATTTTATCGCAACTATTACCCCAATAAGCTGAATCAACTCATCAGTAATTTGCGCAGCGAATTTTGGTATGGTGCTACTGCTCAGTTCATTTGTGGCGAAACCAAAAAGGCCGATCTTAATCAGCACTTAATGGCATTGAATAACGATGGCGACGATCTTACGTCGTGTGCACAAGGGTCGGATCTGCCGAGCCGTGACAGCGATCCGTTTGGCAATCACTACTCGGCAGATAGTTTGAGAACACTGGGTGACAGGATTGCAGCGCTTTATCTGTCTGCTGCAGACTAAAATTCTGCTGCAGTCAGTGCTGTTCTCGCCTGCAGTGTACAGTTAAGTCGATTGTCGGTGGTTGGAAAAATTTGCAATGACTCGCTGTCGAGAAAACGCGTATTGCGATAGCCAGTGTTGATGTGGCCGAGTTCTAAAACCCGACCGTTGGCACTCCAGACGTCAGGCCCCAACAGCTCATCTGGTTGTGTGCCGTCCTGTGAGTCACCATACTGATAGGTGCCATCATCAGAGAATTGGTACCATAGAGTAGTTGCACCCGCTACATAAGCGTTTCCTGCGGTTTGGCGACTTTCCACGGCGCAGCCCCAGATAGAATTTTCTACAGCCAGAGCGGCTGTGTTGAGATTCAGGTTAATAGCTGTTCGTCCCGGTGTATAAATTGGTACCGCAGTGTAGGTTCCCGGGGCATCTCTCCCTGTAGTGCAACTGTGTTCGTCAGTCGCGTTAAACCCCCAGCCCACAAATACGTCATCCGAAACCAACGCTGCATCGCAGGTTTTAATACAGCTGACAGCGCGACCTTCGTTAGCGCTTAACTGGGCTGCGAAGGCGCTCGGACCGCTTGGAGTGAAAGGGGGAATGCAAACTTCCCACTCGCCATCAGTAGCCAATGCGGCAAACAACGGTGCGTCCAGCTCTACTGGCGGCACTGTTGTGTCGTTAATCGTAACAACAACAGTATCTGCACCAAGGGTTACACCATCGGTAGCTCCGGTCAGTTGAAGATTGAATGATTCAGTATCGTCGGTTACCTCATCACTTATTGCTGTGATGCTGACTGTCATGCTTGTACTTTCACCATCTGCCCATGTGAGGGTGGCAGGGCTTATGGTGTATTCGGCTGAGGCAGCCGCGGTTAAGTCAACGCTTATCGCACCATCAGCGCCACCGCCGCGAGCAACAGTAATATCTACGCTGTCGCCTTCATCTACTGAGACTGCAGCGGTTGTGAAACCGAGTGCACCAGGTGACGGTTCCGTTGCGTCAACTATAGTGACTGTTGCAGTGGCTGCACCGAGTGGTGCACCTACAGCGTTTAACAGCGTTACGATGACTGTTTCATTTGGTTCAATCAACGCGTCTGCATTTGCATCGATGGTTATGTTTTGCGGGTCACTGTCGCCTGTGATCCAGGTTAATGTACCGTTCGTTGCGCTGAAGTCATCTTCGTCAGCCGTGCCGGCCGCTACGATAAAATCAACGGTTGCAACACCATCTGAGCCGTTCAGTCTTTCGACAACGATGTTGATGCTGCTGCCTGCTACAACCTGGAATGTGCCCTGGCTTATCGCGATCTGACCGGGGTCCGGAGTGGGTTCTGGTTCCGGCTCTGGAGTTGGTTCCGGCTCAAGCTCCGGGGTTGGCTCCGGCTCAGGTGCCGGGGGTGGCTCCGGCGCAGGGGCTGGTTCGGGTGTTGGCTCCGGTGTTGGCTCCGGAGTTGGTTCAGGTGTGGGCGGTGGAGGGGTGGTATCGGCTATCAGGACAGTGGTAGCGGCCAGACCCAGCGTCGCACCGCCAATGCTGTTAATAAGATTTACTGTAAAGGTCTCTGTGGATTCAACTTCCGCATCATTAGCCAGGGGAATGCTGATCGTACGCAGTCCGTCTTCACCGTCTGCCCAGGTGAGAGTGCCGGGCTGCGTAACAGGAGTAAAGTCTTCTGCAGTTGCTGTGTCTGCGATGGTAATAAAGTCGACGGTCACCATTCCGTCATTGCCGTTAACTCTTTCGGCAGTCACTGTAACGGTTCCGTTGTTTTCATCGACGGTGATGCTGTCGTTGACTAATTGAATCGTGCCTCGTTGTGCAGCAGGGGTGGAATCGCTTATTGTGATTCTCGTAAAACCATTTCCAATAGACGCACCGCCGGTTGGGTTGACCAGACTGGCAGTAAAAGTCTGCTCACCGTCGTTGGCATCATCGGTGAGAACGGTGACGAAAAAACTTTGCGGGGTGCTGTCACCATCTTCAAAGACCAGTTGACCTGAAGCCTCGTTGAAATCTGTACCGACTAATGCGGTTTCACTGTTGAGTTGGTAGTTGACTGTAATCTGTCCGTCAGTGCCGCCGGTACGGGTAACCAAAATATCGAGACCTCCGTCGGCTTCTGCAACACTAAACTCATCGCTCGCAAATTGCAGCAAGCCGGGCATTGAGTCTGTCGGTGGCTGACCGTCGGGGTTTGCAGGTGTTGAGAAAGTATCGAGATGGTTGGAACCTTCCTCGCGTTCAAGCAGGTTGTTAAATCCGTCGCCATCGTCGTCGGGGAAAGTATAGTCGTCCAGAAACAGCGTAAACTCAACGTCCTGGATAATTGGCTGATCAGAACTGCCGATGGCAATGGCATAGGTGATGTCGTCACCGCCTACATTTTCGGAAATTTCAACGGTAAACGTGAATTCTGATCCCGGTGCGACGGTAATGCTGCCGGTGAACTGATCGCCATTGCGCACCGTTTCTATAGGTCCCGCACTGCTGGTAACCGTGGCTTCGGTGGCATCAAGATCTACCACTTGCGATGTGCGAATCCGATCTGGAATGCTGATCGACACCGAGGGTGTCATGTCATCTGATTGCAATAGCTCTGTGCGCCCGGCGTCAGTACCGCTGTCACAGGCGGCGAGGAGAAGCGGGCTTAACAGGCATAAACTTTTTATTAGATTCTTGAACATATCAATCCATCTAATCCTTATACAAATAAAACTGCGAGGGGAATTGGGGCTATGGTTCAATCTGGTTAATTAGTGGTGACATTGGGCACATTGATAGTCACGGTGCAGCAGTCTGAGTCTGAGCTGACCAGTCCATCATCAGAGCCGCCGCCACCGGCACCTGCTGCCAGCAGAGCACCCAGTACGAGCACACCCACACCGACTGCGAACCATGTTTTGCGGTTATCTTTTTTTATCGGTGCAACCGCACCGATGGGTTCAAATTGTTGTAGTTCAAGCGTCAGCGGATTGCCTTCACTGCCTTTTTGAACCCGGTTACCGTCTGTGTCTTCTGCAATGATGAAGTACTGCACCTGAGTGTCCTGAGCAGTGGTGTCGAGGGTTGCAAGCCAGGTCGTACTGGTGATATCGGCAGACATTTCAGCTGCGGTGTAGAAGTCCGAGCTGCTGGTGCGGTGCATCAGTACCGCGCGTTTGACGGATTGGTTGTCATTAATTTCTGCGACAATAGACTGCACTTCACCCGCTACTCCTTTACTGATTGAGGGGGTGTGCGCGATAGTCGGTGCAGTGATGTCAAAGCCGAGTGTGCCGGTGTCAGCCTGAGCGAGAAACAGCTGTATCTCGGCAGCATCTCCTGAGTTCAGGCCTGCACCCAATTTAATGTTCGGAAGTCCGGTTCCTGATTGCGCCCACACTGCAGCAGTGCCAGATGCCGAAAGGCAGATGCAGGCCAGTAATGCGATAGCACGTCGCATGATTGCATTGAATGTTTTCATCATTCCGTTATCTCTACCAAAGTACCTTTTGCCAACTACCGTCTGTTTTAACAACACGCAGTCGATGAGTTTCCCAGGCCTGTGCGGGAAACGCCGTGTCACCGTTTTTAGTGGTAAATTCTTTGAAGGTGAGCGTCGCGACGAACGACTTCGTCTCTTCGTCTGGTACAGGCGGTGATAGTTCAACTCTCATTGCTGCATAGTTATTGAAAACTGCCTTAAGCAAAGAGTCCGTTCGTGGTGTGACATCTGTAAAAAACCTGACCTTATCAAGTTCGCCGTTTTCCATTGCCACTCTAAGTGAATCCAGCAGATCGGTAGCGGCCGTTTTATCTGCCTGTGTCAAAGTGCCCGCAGTAGCAGCGGCGATAGTCGGTCCGTTGAAGTTGACCGACGGGTTGCCGGACTGGTTCAGCGATTCCAGTAATCGCAGTTGGCTATGTACTATTTCAAGGCTTTCATCGCGCAAGTTTGCGGTTTGCGCCTCTGCGAGTTTATCTCTTGCACCCTCCAGATCATTAGCTGAGATCAGACTCTCAATCTCAGTCAGGTATTGTT
Organism: uncultured Granulosicoccaceae bacterium; assembly: GCA_964388065.1. GTDB lineage: Bacteria > Pseudomonadota > Gammaproteobacteria > Granulosicoccales > Granulosicoccaceae. The sequence continues at coordinate 11,494 of CAYLZS010000268.1, read as the reverse complement.
CGAGCAGTAGTTCCTGATCGTCGACGCTGGTCTGCTCGCTCTGTGCCCACGAAGTGGCAGATTGAGTGACCGCGATGCAAAGTCCACAGACTATGAAACTGAGTTTTATGAATCGCACCGGTGCATACCTGCTGGTAGGGTAATTAAGAGGAGTAGAACGCAACTATTCCGACTAATCAAATGATTCTTCCAACTACGCGTGGAATCCTGAGGTATTTGTCATAATAACGCGTCAGGTTATAAATGTCATGACGAAAACGTGTGGATATGTGTCTGAAGTGTTACTTCTTAGGGTTTTTCAATCACAGCCCGCGTCGCAGGGCTCGCATCAGAAACCGGGCTGGATGTAATTCCTTATAAAAAGTCTGATGCCGATGGTCGTCTGATTCTCTGTGATGATCCTCCGTATCACCGCAGATCAGGCTGGCCATCAATTCGCCGACCAGCAAAGCTTGTGTCGCTCCCCGCGAGCCGAGACCCGCTGCCAGATACAAGCCCCTGTGAAAGACTGGTGGCGGGAAGCGGTCGGATGGTCTGCCATGTTTAAAATCGGCGTAGTCTGTTCGGTACCGGCTACTGTCAGGTATAGCGCCGATTACTGGCAACCTGTCGGGAGTGAAGCTTCTTGCCTCGGCAAAATTCGTTGTTGGTGAGGCATCTGTTTGCAACATCGGGGCGATAGATGTTGCTGTGGCTCTGTTTAGCGCTGAATCACTGTCGGTGATCGAAATTTTTGTGATGTTGCGATGATGAGTTGCACCACACCAGACACCGTGCGCGTTGCCTGCCGGCTTCGCACTGCTTGCACTGACAAGGGTGTCTGGTGCCAGATAGCCGCGTCCGTTGACGACACACTGGAGTGGTGAGCCAGTGTATTCAAAGCGATCTATCTGCCCGACCACCCGTTGCAAAGGCACGTCAGATGTTATGTCGAATTGTGTGCAGGCAGCAGTAGCGAGAATCACCAACTGTGATTCATCAATGACCGTATCGTTGTCTGCAAGCAGTTGCCACCCGTACATGGTTTGTTTAAGTGTGTTGAGCCGGATACCAGGTTGAAGTTCTATTAGCGGGTGTTTTATCCACTGTTCGCACACTTGCCGCGGTACAACTATCCCTGCGCTTTTAACATACAAGGCACTGTTATTAAGTTTTGTACCGGCATACACGGATGCCTGACCCGCTGTTACAAAATCGGTGATATGTTTATTGTGTTCAATGTCAGTTTTATTGTGATGGCGCGATAAATTGTCTGTGAGTTCCAGCGCGCCACACTGGTTAAAAAGTTTTTCAGTAAGCGTGCTGCAGCACAGATCAAAGGCCTGGTTGAAGTACGTTGAGTAAAAAGTATCACCACCAATAGCAGGCCGCACTACAGCGACAGGCAGTGCCGACGCACCCGCTGCAGCAGATGGTTGTTGATCGATCAGTTTGCAGCGATAGCCGCGTTGTGCGAGTGCATTTGCAATGGCACAACCGGCAAGACCAGCACCAATAACTGTCGCTTTATGGGAGGTGTTAAATGAATACTCGGGTAAGCCCAGCCCGACTGTATTTTTCATTTTAACTTCTAATAGAGGGTGAGTGGCTTGTTTTACTCTTTGTTTTAAGCGGTTTGGGAGTATTTGTCTACAACATAACTTTGAACGATGTCCTGAAACTCTGCAGCGATGTTATCGCCCTTTAAAGTCACGGTTTTTTCACCGTCTACATAGACCGGTGCAACAGGTCGTTCCCCGGTGCCCGGCAGGCTTATACCAACATTTGCATGCTTACTTTCACCAGGGCCATTCACAACACAACCCATGACTGCGACGGTCATGTTTTCAACACCTGCATATTTGGTTTTCCATTCAGGCATTGCGTCACGCAGTTGTGTTTGTATGTCCTCTGCGAGTTGTTGAAATACAGTACTGGTTGTACGGCCGCAGCCAGGGCAGGCGGTTACCATCGGAGTGAAAGATCGCAGGCCCATGGTTTGCAGAATTTCCTGGGCAACAACCACTTCACGGGTTCTGTCCCCACCTGGTTCCGGTGTTAATGAAATTCTTATTGTATCTCCGATGCCCTGTTGCAACAGCACACCGAGTGCTGCTGTTGAAGCGACGATACCTTTGCTGCCCATACCTGCTTCTGTGAGGCCCAAATGCAATGCATAGTTACAGGACTCACTGAGTTGTGTATAAACGCTAATCAAATCCTGTACGCGGCTCATTTTGCAACTGACAACAATTTTGTCTGCACTCAGGCCAATGTCTTCTGCCTGCTTTGCACTTTCAAGTGCGGAACGGATCACCGCATTTCTATAAAGTTCGGTTAACTCCAGCGGATTTTTAGCAGCGGCGTTTTCATCAAGCATTGCTGCCAGGAGTTCCTGATCGAGGCTGCCCCAGTTGGCACCGATGCGAACCGGCTTATCGAGCTTGGCGGCGGTTTCAATCATTGAAGCAAACTGGTGGTCGCGCTTGTTGCCGCGTCCGACGTTGCCCGGGTTTATGCGGAATTTGGCCAGTGCTTCAGCACATGCCGGGTGATTTGCCAGCAGCTTGTGGCCATTGAAGTGAAAATCGCCCACCAGCGGCACATCGCAATCGAGTTTCGCCAGTCGCTCGCGAATTTCCGGCACGGCAGCGGCTGATTCATCGTTGTTAACTGTAATTCGCACCAGCTCTGATCCGGCGCGCGCCAGTTCGGCAATCTGGATACTGGTGCGAACGGTGTCTGCTGTATCGGTGTTAGTCATGGACTGCACAACGACTGGTTGTTGGCCGCCGATCACAATATCGCCAACTTTCACACCGCGGCTTTGCTTGCGTACTATCATAGTTAATCAGATATGCATCTTAGGTAATGTTGAAACAGCCATTTGTGAGTGTGCTGCCCGTGAACTGGCTGCGACGCTGAATGAACCCGGATTTGGAAGCAATGCCGTGTTCTGCCAGACTTACACATCCGGATCCGGGTATGAATTTAACCCTGAGACGGACAACTCGCGGCGAGCCGTGTACGAGCAAGCCTTGTAACTGAGCGTCGCGGCTTTATATCATGTTTTACACGTAAACTCTGATTGGGCATCTGCGAACTGCATGACCAACTTTACACCAATTCGGGAAATAGGCGAGCGCGAGCAACAGATCTTCAGGTTGCTGGTGCAACAATATATCGACGACGGTAATCCGGTCGGCTCACGTACCTTGTCGAAGATGCCAGGCGTCAATGTCAGCGCTGCCTCGGTTCGCAATGTGATGGGTGATCTGGAAGAGCTGGGGTTACTGGCTGCACCGCACACCTCGGCTGGCAGGGTACCCACCAGTGACGGCTTTCGCCTGTTTGTGGATACCATGCTCAAAGTACAGCCAATGGTTGAAGGCGACGTGGGTGAGCTGAAAGCCAGACTGACTGCAGATCAGGATGAAACTTCTCTGCTCAAGCACGCAACTGATTATTTGTCCGGCTTTACGAATATGGCGGGTGTTGTGACACTGCCAAAACGCACCGCCACTATATTTCGCCAGATAGAGTTTTTACCGCTCTCTGAGCAGCGGGTGCTGGTGATTCTTGTAGTCAATGAAAAGAACGTGCAAAACCGCATCCTGACGCTGGACCGCGACTACAAAACCGAAGAGCTGCAGGAAATAGCCAACTATTTAAATAACAAGTACGCTGGGCGGGCACTTGAAGAACTCGGCGATCTCGTCCGGACAGACCTGCAAAAAACACGCGAGTCAATGAACCAGCAAATGGAGCAGATGATCAAAATGGCGGGCCGTGTGTTCGACAACGAAGAAAAGGAAGAAGATGTCATTGTCGCAGGTCAGACCAACTTAATGAATTTCAGCGAGCTGTCTGATGTAGAGAGCCTGCGCGATCTGTTCGAAGCGTTTAATCAGAAGCGTGATATGTATCATGTGCTGGAAAGGTGCATCTCCGCCGAAGGTGTTCAGATCTTTATCGGCCAGGAGTCGGGCTATAATGTACTCGACATGTGTAGTCTGGTGACATCTCCCTATGAGGTGGACGGAGACGTCGTTGGAATATTAGGTGTGGTCGGACCGACTCGAATGGCTTATGATCGCGTCGTCCCGGTGGTCGATGTAACTTCCAAGTTGCTCAGCGCGGCCTTGAATTCCAATTCATAGACGCCTATATAGAGCCCAGAACGTAAAACTAAACGCCCCGAATACTGCCCGAATATCTAACGAATAGCATGTCTGGAGAGCTAATGTCCGACGACAAGGCTGCAGTGCAGCCCGAATCTGACGAATCCCTGTCTGAAAAGCAGGCAGAAACCCCGCAACAAGCCGATCCGAAAAAGTCCGGAGATGTCGTTTCTGACGAGGCTGCTGAGACCCTGGAAAATGCCGATCTCGCTGCAGAGCTGGAATCGGATCTGGTGGCGGAAAATATTGAGCCGGTGTCAGCTGATGGTGCTGATCTTCCGGAGAGCGAATTGGCGGTATTGCAGGTACAGCTGGAGCAGGCAAACGCCAAGGCTGATGAAAACATGGATCTGGCCCTGCGCACCCGTGCCGAGATGGAAAATCTGCGTAAACGCCAGAGCCGAGAACTCGAGAATGCCCATAAGTATTCGCTGGATAAAATCGCCGCAGAATTGCTGCCTGTCAGAGATACGCTGGAGCTGGGCGTGGCCGCAGCAGATGAAGAAGACGCCGAGCTTGAAAAGATTGTCGAGGGCACGGAGTTAACGTTGAAAATGCTGACTCAGGCGCTGGAGAAATTTAATATCCTCGAGGTAGATCCGCTGGGTGAGAAATTTAACCCGGATCTGCATCAGGCAATCAGCATGCAGGAGGGCACAGACAAGCCCGCCAACACCGTTCTGACGGTAATGCAGAAGGGGTATACGCTGAATGAGCGATTGCTGCGACCGGCGATGGTCGTGATAGCAAAATAGCTGTTGTCACAAAGTATGTCGAAAGTACTATAAGCCTGTTGAATTCCCTAGTATGGGCACCACTTTTACTTGCAACTTGAACTAAATTGACTGCCTCAGTGGCAGTGCCGGAGACAAAATAGCAATGGGTAAGATAATCGGTATCGATCTTGGAACCACCAACTCCTGCGTCGCAGTGATGGAAGGCGGTAATCCCAGGGTTATAGAGAACACAGAGGGCGATCGCACCACACCCTCGATTGTCGCATTCGTAGATGATGATGAAGTCCTGGTCGGGCAACCAGCCAAGCGCCAGGCGGTCACCAACCCGACCAACACGCTGTACGCTGTTAAGCGACTGATCGGTCGGCGCTTTGACGAGCAAGCGGTACAGAAAGACATCGACCTTGTGCCGTATAGCATTGTTAAGGCCGACAACGGTGATGCCTGGGTAGAAGCCAGTGGTAAGAAGATGGCTCCACCGGAGATTTCTGCCCGTGTACTGATGAAAATGAAAACCACCGCAGAAGAGTATCTCGGTGAAGAGGTGAGTGAAGCGGTAATCACAGTTCCTGCGTACTTTAACGACTCGCAGAGACAAGCCACCAAAGACGCAGGCAAGATTGCCGGTCTTGATGTGAAGCGAATAATCAACGAGCCAACAGCTGCTGCCCTTGCCTACGGCATGGACAAAAAGATGGGTGATGCAAAGATCGCTGTATTTGATCTGGGTGGCGGTACGTTTGATGTTTCAGTTATTGAAATTGCCTCTATCGATGGCGAGCATCAGTTTGAAGTGCTTTCAACTAATGGTGATACATTCCTTGGTGGTGAAGACTTCGATAACCGATTGATTGAATATCTTGCAGATGAGTTTAAGAAAGAAAATGGTGTTGATCTGCATAGTGACCCACTGGCACTACAGCGTTTAAAAGAAGCTGCAGAAAAAGCCAAAATTGAATTATCTTCAAGTCAGCAGACCGATGTGAATCTGCCTTATGTCACAGCAGATGCTTCTGGTCCCAAGCACCTTAACATGAAGGTCACTCGTGCCAAGCTCGAGTCACTGGTTGAAGATCTGATCAAGCGTACAATTGAGCCGTGTAAAGTAGCGTTGAAAGATGCGGGCTTCAGTGCGTCAGAAATTGATGATGTGATCCTTGTTGGTGGTCAGACACGTATGCCTAAAGTGATCGAAGAAGTAGAAAGCTTCTTCGGCAAAGAACCTCGGCGTGATGTAAACCCTGATGAAGCCGTTGCCATGGGTGCTGCAATTCAGGCCGGTGTTCTGGGTGGTGATGTTAAAGATGTATTACTGCTTGATGTAACTCCACTGTCTCTTGGTATCGAGACTATGGGTGGCGTGATGACCAAGCTGATCGATAAAAACACAACCATTCCAACCAAGGCGCAGCAGGTTTTCTCCACAGCAGATGATAATCAGACTGCGGTAACTGTGCATGTATTGCAGGGTGAGCGCGAGATGGCGCAGGGTAATAAGTCACTCGGTAAGTTTGACTTAAGCGACATTCCACCGGCTCCGCGCGGCATGCCACAGGTGGAAGTGACGTTTGACATTGATGCCAACGGTATTCTTAACGTTTCTGCTAAAGACAAGGCAACTAATAAAGAACAGTCAATCATCATTAAGGCATCAAGTGGTTTGAGCGATGATGAAGTCGAAGCAATGGTGAAAGATGCTGAAGCCAATGCAGAAGATGATCGCAAGCTTAAAGAACTGGTTGAAACGCGTAACCAGGCAGAGAACATGATTCATGCGACAGAAAAGTCTGTGAAGGATCTCGGCGAAAAAGTCACAGATGATGAGAAAAGCGAAATTGAATCACGCGTTGCCGATTTGCGCGAAGTGCTGACTGGTGACGACAAAGATGCAATTGAAGCCAAACTGACAGCGTTAACCGAGTCATCAGGTAAACTTGCCGAACGGGCTTATGCACAAGCCAGTGAGGAAGGTGCAGTACCAGATGATGCAGCCGCAGCCGGTGGTGATTCCAGCGCGGATGATGTTGTTGACGCAGAGTTTGAAGAAGTAAAAGAAGACGACAAAAAGTAAAGCTGTAGCGGGCGATTTATCGCCACGTTAAATTAATTGATCCGGGGGTGCTAACGCTCTCCCGGATTTTTGCATCTACAGGTTAGGCAATGGCCAAACAGGATTACTACGAACTATTAGGCGTTTCGAAAGATGCAGATGATAGTGAATTAAAAAAAGCCTATCGCAGGCTTGCCATGAAGTATCACCCGGACCGCAATCCCGGTGATGCAGCTGCCGAAGAAAAGTTTAAGGATGCCAAAGAAGCATTCGAAGTGCTGGGTGATCCTCAAAAGCGCGCAGCCTATGATCGCTTTGGCCATGACGGTGTAAGTAACTCGGCATCGGGAGGTGCTGGCGCCGGTGGTTTTGGTGGCGCGGACTTCAGCGATATTTTCGGTGATGTATTCGGTGATATTTTCGGTGGTGGCGGTGCCGGCGGTGGACGTCGTGCACGTGGTGGCTCTGATCTGCAATACAACCTTGACTTAACGCTTGAGGAGTCTGTTTCAGGTATAGAAAAGTCGCTCAAAATTCCTACCCAGGTTGCGTGTGGAACCTGCGAAGGCTCAGGTGCCAAGCCTGGCACCTCGACAAAAAAATGCGACACCTGTGCGGGAATGGGACAGGTGCGAATGCAGCAGGGTTTTTTCTCTGTGCAGCAAACTTGTCCTACCTGTCGCGGAGCGGGTGAACAGATTTCTGATCCTTGCACCAAATGCCGCGGTGCAGGGCGTGTGCAGGACCAGAAAACCTTATCGGTTAAAATTCCCCCTGGTGTAGATACTGGTGATCGCATTCGCTTATCGGGTGAAGGTGAAGCAGGTGAGAAAGGTGCACCGGCGGGAGACTTGTATGTATTGGTTCAGGTACAAAAGCACAGCATCTTTGAGCGCGATGATGACGATCTGCTGTGTACCATGCCAATAGATATTATTACTGCAAGCCTGGGCGGCGAGCTGGAAGTTCCAACCCTGACTGGCAAGGTGAATTTGAAAATTCCCGCGGGCACACAAACCGATAAGGTCTTCAGGTTGCGTAACAAGGGTGTAAAGCCTGTGCGTAAAAACAATGCAGGGGATCTGCTTTGTCGGGTGCAGGTTGAAGTGCCAATTAATTTAACGTCAGAGCAGACCCAACTGTTTGAGCAGCTGCGCGGCACGCTGCAAGGCAAAAAAGGCTCAAAGCACACCCCGCAGAGCAGCGGCTGGCTCGATGCTGTCAAAAATTTCTTCAACCTGCGAGACGATTGACGCTTACAGCATTTTGTTAGTCGGTGCATCGGTCTGCAATTTGCGTGAAAGCCCCTAATTACGCAAAGAAAACCCGAGATGACACCGAAATCTCTGAGCAAAATAGTCCGCCTGCCAATTTACGCGCTGCAACTATTCACCAGCGCCAAGTCTTTCCGCGACAACCCCGTTATTGGTAGTACATTGCTGAACCGAATGGGATTGCATGTTATTCGGCTGGTAATTGCTGCTGCGCTAACAAAATTCCGTTACCTGTGCTTAGCGCCATTAATGGATAAAGCGGAACGAAAGTCATTTAACCAAAACGGTTATCTGCTAATCGAAAATTTCCTGCCGCAAGAGCATTTTGAATCTCTCGACAGTGAAGTTCGCGGTATGCAGGAAGTTGAAGTACGCCAATGCGTGCAGGGTGACACACTGACCCAACGGGTACTGTTGAACGAAGAGGTGCTAAACGCCGCACCCTCGTGCAGGAAATTGTTAAGTAGTGCTGAATTTCTCAACCGAATGAAATACACATCGGCCAGAAACAACAGCCCGATATTTTACGTTCAAAATGTCAAAAGCAACGCACGCGATGCCGACGCTGATCCACAGCGACATCTGCATAGTGATACTTTTCATGCGACCATGAAAGCCTGGCTTTTTCTTGATGAGGTAGGTGATCACAATGGTCCGTTTACTTATGTAGCCGGCTCTCACAAACTAACGTGGAAACGCCTTAAATGGGAATACCATAAAAGCGTTGAAGGAAGTAGCCAGGCCAACAGTTATGGCTCACGAGGCTCACTAAGAGTTGCCGATAATGAACTTGAAGCGATGGGTATGCCCGCGCCAGGTTTGTTTAAAGTGCCGGCTAATACCCTGGTAATTGCAGATACACACGGGTTCCATAGAAGAGGTGCCGCGAGTGAAAAAAGTAACCGGCTGGAGATCTGGGCGTATAGCAGAACCAATCCTTTTAACCCGTTAATCGGTTTCAACCTGCAGTGGTACAACAAGCTCAGCCACAAAGTTATAGATAAATATCTAAAGAGACAAGATCGAATCGCAGCAGGTAAAGGTATGCGTGCCAGCTGGCATCTGATTGATTCTTCGGAGATGTTTGGCAACACAATCTCAACGACAGACGCTGCTAATGATAAGCAGACACCTCAGAGCAAAAAGCCAAAAATTGAAGCCGCCTAGTTGGCGGCTCTGCTTTGTTGACCAGTAGTTGCCAGTAGTTGTAGTAAGATAACGGCAATCCAAAACTAAACTACCTGCGTGAGCCGTTACAGACCACCAGCAGCACCCTCGACAGCCTTAATTACAAGCAAAGGCTTTGACACACTGCAACAAGAGCTAAAAGCGTTGTGGGTACGCCGAAAAGGTGTGACTGAGGCGGTGACCGCGGCAGCGGCAGAAGGTGATCGTTCCGAAAATGCCGAATACATTTATCGTAAAAAAGAGCTGCGCGAAATAGACAGGCGAATTCGATATTTGCAAAAACGTCTGTCTGTATTGAAAGTAGTCAGAGAGCGTCCCTCAGAACCCGACAAAATATTCTTTGGTGCCTCCGTGAAGCTGTCTGACGAAGACGGCAAGGAGAGTAATATTCGAATTGTAGGTCCGGATGAGATTGATCCGTCAAAACACTGGATCAGTATTGATTCGGTCGTAGCGCGCGCTTTGTTAAAAAAAGAGGAGGGTGACGAGGTGGTCGTAGTCGCGCCGGGTGGCGAGACTCTGTATGTTGTTGAGTCAATCAGTTATGATGATTGATCAGTAATGTTAGATCGGCTGTGGATGACCTGTTTAAGCGAACGTAGTCGGTCAGTGGCTGTCGGATTATTAAGCGCTTTTAACCTCGACGGTTTCTTCCTGATCCGCCGGGACGGTTATTTTTACCGGTTGTTGCCCTGAGTCCTGTACATAGGTTCTGTCGGGTGCTGCAGCGAGCAAAAATAATGCGAAGGCGAAAAGAGCGAGTTCGCGTAGAGAAATTAGTTTTTCTGTGAAAATGTCGTTCATTTTATATCCGTGGGACTCGCATGTTGCTCACGTCTTACTAAGGCGAACTTTGCCCGCATTGGCAAGTATAACGCGTGCGTTGTAATAAATCTGTGACTATTTGTGACCCAAAACGCATACACAGGTCCTCGCGAGGTAAATTTTCGTTGCTAGACGGAAGCCGTCATGACATACTTTCCGCATTGTCGAGGTTGTTTTACGGCGCGTCATTTAAGTCAAGCTAATGCCAAAACTCGTTAGGGAAAAAACCCAAAAAATTGAGCTTCGGGTCACCCCCGAGACCAAGATTTTGGTGCTGAAGATGGCACAGGATGATGACATCACTGTGACCAAATTTCTTGAAGGTCTGATTCAGCGCGAATTTAATCGCCGCGCTCGCAAAGACTCCAAAAAGACAGAGTAATCCGGCGTCGATGAACCGGAGCCGAACACGCGTTCGCAGTTTCTGTATTGCCTGTTCATCCCCCACTTTTTCCTGAATTCTGTCATTTTGCTCCTGTGCGATAATCCGTCCCAACGCAATATCCTGGGGAATGGATGAAAGTCGTATTCGACACCGGGCACAGTCTGCACGATCCGACATTCTTTCTGGTCCGTGGCCAAATAAAGCAAAGCACCGAGCAACCTGAGAGAGCCGAAAGACTCCTGGCAGGTGTACGTGACTGCGGCTTTGAAGTTACCGCTCCAACTGATTTTGGTGCGGCACCTCGACAGGCTATACACAGTACCCGTTATCTCAGCTTCCTCGAAAATGCCCACCAGCAATGGGCAGCACTTGGCGGAACTGGCGGTGAAGCCAGTAGTGAAGTTATTGCAAATGTGCATCCGCTCAGTCAGCCAGCTAACTATCCCGATAGCATTATTGGCCGTGCAGGCTGGCACATGGCGGACACTGCCTGTCCGCTGGGTCAACACACTTATACCGTTGCCTGTGGTTCCGCCAACAGTGCGGTGTCTGCCGCCCAACTCGTACTCAACGGTGAGCGATTCGCTTACGCATTGTGCAGACCGCCCGGTCATCATGCCTATGCAGATATGGCGGGCGGGTTTTGTTTTTTAAATAACGTGGCTATTGCAGCAGCTCATGCATTAAGTAAACACAAGCGGGTAGCCATACTGGATGTTGATGTGCACCACGGCAATGGCACACAGGGAATTTTTTATAATCGCTCAGATGTACTGACAATTTCCATTCATGCAGACCCGCACAACTTCTATCCGTTTTTTTGGGGTCACGCCAATGAAACCGGCCATGATGATGGACAGGGTTGTAATCTGAAT
>CAYLZS010000267.1:0-2677 GCA_964388065.1 uncultured Granulosicoccaceae bacterium | reverse complement strand
CTGCACTGATTATCCAAACCGAGAACCGGCGTCTGAGCACCCGCACGGGCGGCTTCCGCAAGCGTCATATCAGTGATACCACAGTCTGCTTTACAGTCCGCAAGCCGGTACTGCCCGACACAGTTTTCCGGTCGCCAGTCGACGATACCCTGCGCTACTTTAGCGGTTAGCGGATCGATCGCATCGCCGAGGAACAACAGATAAGGTGATTGAATACTCATGGTACCTCCGCTATAAAGACCGGACGGCCAGTGCGGTGCCCTGGCAGTCCATCGACCGTTAACACACAGGAACGTGTGTCTTTGCTCGCCAGTTTACTTTACCGGCATTGTCCAGATCGAATAAAACGGGCGATCAATTCCAAAATGACTCTGCCAGGTCACCCTGATGAGAGCCAATTGGCAAACTCTGTTACGCGCACCCCGTGTCATTACACTACACTATCGATTACAAACCTACGAACCACCAGAAGTTAACTCACGCTTATGCCAGATCAACCACGCCGCCGCAGACGAAGCAAAACCCTGCCGGCAGATGCCCCGGAAGTCGCATCACCCTGCGTCAGCGTTTGTGAGATGGATCAGGAATCCGGTCTTTGCAGTGGCTGCTACCGAACTCTGGAAGAAATTGCCACGTGGTCAAGAATACCGAACCAGAAACGCTGGGAAATTGTCCAGTCCCTGCGCGAACGACGTGCACAGATGAAAAAGTCTGCCGATGGTGAGCCCTGAACTTACAACTATGTTTCCCGGGTCATGTACCAAGTCATGTACAAACGGCTATAACTCAGGCTCCAAGATTTTGCGTTCTGTAAGAGTTAGCCGGATAAGTACCAAGGATTTTTAGCTTGGTGGAGTAGAACTGTAATTCCTGAAAAGCCGTGTCAACCAGCTTATCTGCAGGATGACCTTCAATTTCTGCATAAAACTGTGCGACCTGAAAACGCTCATCAATGATATAGCTTTCGAGCTTGGTGATATTGATGCCACAAGTCGCAAAGCCACCAAGAGATTTATAAAGTGCTGCAGGAACACTGCGCACCTTAAAGGCAAAGCTCGTCATGCACGGACCGTCCGCCGGGTCAGGTTCTGTGCGAGTTGCAGAAAGCACAATAAACCGGGTTGTATTCCCAAGTCGGTCTTCCACTCTCTCACGCAGGACCTCAAGACCATAAATCTCTGCCGCCAGCGAAGATGCAATAGAACCCTGGGTCGGGTCATTCAGCTCTTTTATCTCTTTCGCAGAACCCGCCGTATCACTCGAGGCAACCGGCCTGGCCTCAAGTTCTTCAAAAAGCGACAGGCACTGCGACAGACCTTGTGGATGCGAGCGGATGTGGGTGAGCTGGTTCAGCGTGGCACCAGGCACACCCAATAAGCAATGCTTCACCGACTGGTAGTGCTCATTGATAATGTACAGCGTCGAATCGGGAATCAGATGATGGATATCCGAGACCCGGCCACCGAGGGAATTCTCAATCGGAATCATTGCCAGGCCGGCTTCGCGATTCTCAACCGCTTCAAACGCCGATGTGAAAGACTCGCAAGCCACCGGCTCAAGATCAGGGTAGGCCGTCTTGCAGGCAAGATGCGAATAGGCACCCGGCTCGCCCTGATAGGCAATTTTGTTTTTATAGTCGGACATAACCAGGTATTTTACGCGTTTTCACTATTCTACAGCAATCATCCGGCTCCTTTTCAATCGCGATTCGCAGCCGTAAAATGTTTGCCAGGGAACCTTTGGGACGGATCTACTAAAAATCGAGATCATTGGAATCGCAGATAAACTGAACCAACGACTTTGTCGAGGCAAATAACGCCCCTGACTTTTTGACAAAATCACTGTCAGTAACAAGAGCAGATTTAAGATTCTGAACTGCGATAAAATCTTTCCTCTTTAAGTCGTCGACTAACGGGTGCTCGGGGTCGTAGCCTCTCGGGGCCTTTTTTAACGACTCGCCCTGCAGCTCGAATCCCTTGCTATCCAGTTGTCTGGTTATTTTTTTCCACCCGGACTGATTTTCATCTATATGCAATCGCATATTGTTGACGGTTGCTGAATCCGGTCGCCAGATGCCTGCAGCAACAAAGACTTCGCTATTTTCAATGTGGAGATAAAACCCGGGTGCGTGGACATCTTTACCTGCACTATGGCGAAATTGAATGCCAATATTTGTTTTGTACGGAGTTTTATCTTTACTAAAGCGAACATCACGATAAATTCGCATGAGTGATCCGCCAACCTTCTTCGGACTCGCTATAAAGTGTGGTGATATTTTTTTAAGATACGGTGCCATAGATTCAATGTAGGCAAGCGACGGTTCCCGCACATACTCCTCATAGTGCTGCTTATTAGCCTGAAACCACTCGCGATTATTATTTTTTTCAAGATCCCGTAAAAACTTAAACGTCTTTTTCGTAAACATCTGTCACTCCAATTCAGCAGACCGGTATCCCGAATTCCACAAGCCAACTTTCGAGTCACGTGCATGTCGCTCTGCCGAAAGATAATCCAGCTCATTTATAACAGGGTTTTTGTTGCCATTACGTCTGGAAAGTCCATGGTAAAGACTAACCAGATTTATATTGCGGTCATCCGGATAAACCTCACAGTGCAACAACTCATCGAGCTCGACACACTCTGCTGAGATCAACTCCTCTTTCAGCTGTCCATTCAG
>CAYLZS010000266.1:0-8139 GCA_964388065.1 uncultured Granulosicoccaceae bacterium | reverse complement strand
GAGATGCAGATTGCGGTCTCGGGATAGAGTCTCTTGCAAAACTGCATAACTTACAGTTTCTGCCATTGATCGAAGAGCCACTTGACTTGCTGATTGATCGACGATTCTGGTTTGAACCATCAATGCAAAAATTTATCAGCTTTTGCAGAGGATCAGTTTTTTCTGACAAACTGAATGACATGCCAGGTTACAGCGCAAGTCAACTGTTTAGTGTGCGGTACAACGGTTAACAGGCGGCCCGTTAGTTAGTGCCTATCCTAAAACACCATGATTTCGTAGGGTGATAAGCTTGCGCATCCACCAGTGCCAGAGAATTGGTGGATGCGCAGGCCCTTATTGCACAGGAAAGGCACCCTACAAAAAGCACGTTAGCTACGACTATTGAATTATCAAAGCAGTTTCAGGATGGGCACTAGCCTGCATTATTCATGAGGATTCGGCATCCAGAATCAATATCGCTAAACAGGTCGCCCGATCGCCCGAGAAGCGTGGCTCGCCACGTGACGAGGGGGCTCGGGTGAGATGTGACGCGATATTGGTTTCTGGTGTCGAATAGACAGTCTGTTATTTTTCAAAACAAGCTAAATCACCATTAAACTCTAAAAATATAGGAAAATTCTCAATTGAGTCGGTCGCCTCATGAATAATGCAGGCTAGGCCGGCTCCAGATACTCGATCAGCAACTGCAGACTGCTGGTATTGCGGAAGTGATTTACGTCGAGCCGATAAACCGCTCGCCAGTTTTTGCTCTGGCTATTATCAATTTGCCGGTTGAACGCTATGGCTGGCAGTTTACTTTTACCGTTGGCACGGCGGATCAGCATTTTGCTGTGATTGTTGCCAACAATACGCACTGACTCAATATGAAATACACCATCAAACGTTGGCGCTTCGAAGGCCTGCCCCCAGGGCTGCAAAAACTGCATTAACTCGGCATTTTCAAGATTGAGCTCTTCGTCTTCAAGCTCACCATCAGTCAGCCACTCACGGCTCGGTGGCACGCCGCCGAGCTTGCGCGATACACGCTCGTTAAAGGCTTCTGCAAAGGATTCAAAATCAGATTCGGCAAGCGTTACACCCGCGGCCATTGCATGACCACCAAACTTCTTCAATATACCCGGGGAAGAGGCAACGATTTCCATCAGGATATCGCGAATGTGAATTCCCGCTATTGATCGACCGGATCCTTTTAATGTTCCATCTGCTGTGCGCGCAAACGCAAATACCGGTCGATGACAACGTTCCTTAATTCTGCCTGCAACGATACCGATCACGCCTTCATGCCAGTCGGGCTGATAGAGTGCAAGCGCTGCAGGTAACTCACCTTCGAGTTGTAATTTGTCTATCTGCTTTTCAGCTTCGGCATTCATACCTGATTGTATTGCACGACGCTGGCTGTTGATCTGGTTAAGCTCTGTGGCAAGTTGCTGTGCTGTTTTTTCATCCTTTGCCAAAAGACATTCAATACCGACTGTCATGTCGGTCAATCGTCCTGCGGCATTAAGCCTGGGGGCGATAAAAAAACCAAGGTCCTGCGTGAGGCACCAGCCCTGTCTGCGTCCCGCCACTGCAAAGAGCGCCCTGATACCTGGTCGCGTAGCATCGGCACGTATACGCTTAACACCCTGATCAACCAGTATGCGATTGGTTCGGTCAAGTGGCACAACATCGGCAACCGTACCCAATGCTACCAAATCAAGATAAGCTGCCATATTCGGCACAGCGATTTGGTGCTGCTCAAACCATCCGATCTTTTGCAGGTTACGACACAGCCCGGTCATTACATAGAAAATAACACCAACACCACAAATATTTTTAGCAGGGAAACTGCAGTCCGACCGATTTGGGTTAACAATCGCATGAGCGTCGGGCAACTCTTCCGGCGGCAGGTGATGATCAGTTACCACCACAGTAACACCTGCCTGAATCGCTTTTTCCACGCCCTCGTTTGATGCAACACCATTGTCCACCGTGAGTATTAAGTCCGGTGCAGACTGCAACGCCACCGCTACAATTTCAGCGGACAAACCATACCCGTATTCAAAACGGTTGGGTACCAGATAACTCGCATCGACACCAATGCTTTGCAATACGTGCATCGCCAGCGCAGTACTGGTTGCACCGTCGGCATCGTAGTCTCCGACAATAAGTATTTTCTTTTTCTGTGTTATTGCTTCTGTAAGCAGTTTTACCGCAGTATCAAAATCTGCAAGCGTCGCAGGCGACGGTAACTGTTTGCTGTTTAACTGCACTTCATCCGTGCTGCGAATACCACGGCCTGCAAGCACCCTTCCCGCAAGCGGCCTGGCATGCAGCTCACTGGCAATTTTTTTATCGAACTCACGTCGTCTGACAGTATCCATCAAAGCTACCGATTCCCCTGTTGCTCTGGAGGCAGTAGCTCTTCTTCATTAACCAAAGCAGACAATGGCTGAGGCTTAATCCAGGCACGACGCCAAAACTGTTTTTTATCTGACGCGTGCAGACGGAACAGGCGATTATCGCCACACCAGAATACAACCTCAGACCAGCAACCACGCTTCAGGTTTTTCCATAGTGTGCTGCCTGATGTTTGTTCAAACCAGTACAACATCTCTTTGTACTTTTTGTCGTCCTGCTGTGTGCTGAGGTCAGCCAGCTTATCAGTCACAATAAGGCAGGCTTTGTTTTCACTGGCAACGGTTTTAATGTCATCTGGCAACACACTCTCAATACCGTGGTGGCTCGCAAAGCTCGAGGTATAAAAATTATCAGTAACAACTGATATATCATTCGCGCTGGCTTTAGCACTGCCTTCACCCCACAACCACAAGGTGTTAACCGGCAATTGTCCACGCGACTGTCGTTCATTATTTACCGGATGTTCAAATAACAACATTTCTATTTCTGCGAGCTTGCTGCGCCATGCTCTGGCATCAGGACCCGATGGTCGGCACTCGGCAACATCGCGCCCGATGGCGGCACTGACTGGTATCGTTGTTATTTCAGGCAACTTGTCGAAGTGGCAGTACCAGCGAGTAGAATCGCGATTTTCAAAGCGAATACCGTCATCGGCAAAATGTGAGTTGAGAGTCTGCTGCAAATCAGCGCACTCATTGTCAGTTAACGTGAGCTCGGCGGGATTGCCAAGCGTCGCGTTGTTCATATCAATTTGCTGAAAAGCAGGATCGGATCGCAGCACCTGATGATGATCACCACCGGGGAGATTTACCTCGGGCAGATTTACCTCAGGGAAATCTGCCCGGTAGGTCACCATCGCTGCACAGGTCTGGCTGTGGCTGGCAACTATGCAATTGGCAACAAGCGATTCCAGCGACGGCCAGACGCTGTCCGAGATTTCACTTTGTGCCGCAAGACCAAGCATCCGGCTGAGTTGCCGGGTGCGTGCCACACCATCGGTTTTGATTGCATCGGCATTGGAAGCCGCGGGCAGTAAGCCCGGTACCAGTACCACACAACCACCAGCCTCAATCGCCTGTCTGCATAAAGCTGCAGTCATCGACCGAGCTCACTGGTGACAGGCTTGATTAAACCGAAACGCAAATAAGACACTGAAACTTTTATAAGTATCGCAAAGAGGTAGTTTGAAGAATTCACTCACCGCACCTGAGATTACAGCCAACATTATCCCAAATATTCAACTGGTACGGGTGCTGTTTGAGGCAAAAAAAACGTTTTAGGAAAATCGACACTAAAAATTGAATAAACCTGCCTGGATTTCCCGCTGTGAATCCCTGCAATCCCCGCATGCTCTGCTATACCTCTTATAGAGAAGAAGAATTGTCGGTACAGCTTCGCCATACCGGCACGGGCAATCTGATTTTTCGCTGGATGCATACCCACCCGGTTTTTGATCTGCAGGCAGCCCCGGCCCGAGACAGATCTGACGTACCGCAACTATTAAAAGAATAAACCCGAGGATAACTCGTTGAATAAATTCTCCACTTCAAGCCATTGGCATTACCTGACCGTGGCGGGCTTCACCTGCGCAATCACCTGCACAACGGCTTTCTCACCGTTAAGTGCACAAGAGATTCAGCCGTCCACAGACAGCGAAGTCGCAATAACAGACACCGACCAGGACGGTATTTCCGATACGCTGGAAGTCGATGCAGGCACAGACGCGAACAACCCGGACACTGATGGTGATGGGTTGCTCGATGGTGAAGAGGTGATAAATTTCCGCACCGATCCAACCAACGTCGATACAGACGGTGACGGTTTGCAGGACGGCGCTGAAGTCAGCACGCATGGAACCAGCCCGACCAATGCAGACACCGATGGCGATTTGCTGGACGACAATGCTGAACTAAACATTCACGAAACCAACCCGATTCTCACTGATACTGATGGTGACAGCTTAAGCGATGGCGATGAAGTCATTACCTATTTCACTGATCCGACCAGAGTAGACACTGACGGCGACGGTTTAAACGATGCCGGTGAAGTACTGACCCACCTGACTGATCCAAACAACCCGGATACCGATGGCGGCGGTGTTAACGATGGCCAGGAAGTAGCCAACGGTACTAATCCGCTCGACGACAAAACAGATGATCTTGCAGCAGCAGACACCGACGGCGACGGTATTTCAGATAGCGATGAACTGCAGCTGGGTACGGACCCCGCCAACCCGGACTCCGATGGCGACGGTTTAGACGACGCTACTGAGGTTAACTTAAATACTGACCCGACCAACCCTGACACTGATGGTGGTGGAGTAAACGACGGTGAAGAAGTAGCAAACGGCACCGACCCACTTGCCAATAACACTGATGACATACCACTAATTGATACTGATGGCGACGGTGTGGTGGATGACACCGAAGCCACCCTTGGCACTGACCCCGCAAACACTGACACCGACGGCGACGGTTTAACCGATGGTGAGGAAGTTAACACCCTCGGTACTAACCCGACTGAGTCAGATACCGACAACGACGGATTATCAGACGATGAAGAACTGAACTTATTTGGTACCAACCCGCTTGAAACAGATTCAGACGGTGACGGACTACAAGATGGTCCCGAGGTGACAATTCATAATACCGACCCAGCCATCGCCGACACCGATGATGATGGACTCAGTGACGGCACTGAAGTCACAACCACTACCACTGACCCAACAGTGCCGGATACCGACGGTGACGGACTACTGGACGGTGACGAGGTCAACGTACAGCTAACTGATCCAAATTTGCTCGATACCGATGGTGATGGATTATCTGATGGTGAAGAAGTAAATACCCAAAACACGGACCCGCTTAATCCTGATACCGATGGCGGTGGCACAAGCGATGGTGTTGAAGTGGCCAATGGTACAGACCCTGTGACTGATACCACGGACGATGCAGCACCACTCGACCTCGACAGCGACAATGACGGCATACCCAATTTAGTTGAAGGTACCGGCGATAGCGATGCAGACGGAATTGCAGACGCACTGGACCTCGATAGTGACAACGACGGTATTCCCGATATTACCGAAGCCGGAGGCAGCGATGCAGACAACAACGGAACGGTAGATAACCCGGTAGATGAAAACAATGACGGTCTCGATGACGCGATCGAACTACTTCCCCTGCCGGTTGCAGATCAGGACGGCGACGGAATAGCAAACTACCTCGACGCCGATTCAGACCAGGATGGATTAAGTGATCTGTTTGAAGCCGGTGGAACAGATTCCGACGATAACGGCATTGTCGATGATTTCACTGATGCCAATGGTGACGGATGGTCAGATGCAATTGCCGCCAGCCCGCTGCCGCTAACTGACAGCGACAACGACGGTACGCCAAACTACCTTGATCTCGACAGTGACAACGATGGACTGTTCGATCTTGTTGAAGCGGGTGGAACAGATGCAGACAACGACGGACTGTTTGATTCTTTCCTCGACAGCGACGGCGATGGCATACCGAATCAGGCAGATGTTGATGCAACCGGTGGAGAAGATACCGACAACGACGGCATTGACGACAGCGTCGATGCCAGCATCACACTGGGCGACGATTTCAATCAAAACGGAATCGACGACATCATAGAGGCAGACGTTGACGGCGACGGATTTGCAACTGATGTACTCAGCACTGCTACCCTGCCCGACTCCAACAACAACGGTACACCCGACCTGATTGAAGCAGATGCTGATACAACGCTTGCTTTTGTAACTGGTGTGGCTGGTGGTGCAGGCTGCAGTATTGTTGATGGCAAGCCATCTAAGTTTGATCCGTTACTGGCACTGGTGGCATTGGCAAGCACTGCAATTCTCAGGCGGCGTAGCTCTGAAGTTAAAGCAAAAAAAACAGCTGACTGAGAACTGGTCTGATTAAAAGCGCTTTTCTTAAAAACAGCTCTTATTAAAAATGGCTGTAGCTGCCAGGTCCACCAGACAACACTGACTCTCCATAGTGCGCACGCTGCGCACTATTCTTTACTACGCATAACTTACCTCTCTGATTTTATAGTGTCTTTCCACCTTTGCTGTGACAGACGCCCAGCGTGTTCCCTGTACTCGCCGTTGGTGCGCATCGTACGCCTCACGATCTATAAATTCCTCATAAACGTAAAATTTGTTGGCTACTTCACTATCCTGAGACACATTAAAGATGAGACATCCCTGCTCTGCTCGTGTTAACGCCAGGTGTTTTGGCAGTTCTTTTGACACTCGTGGAAGATCTTCATCTGAAACTATAATATGGCCTTTTAGTGTTAACCCGGGCATGTATAATCCCTTAAGTTTTAAAGTAAACCTGAACCTATTACTTCAAACAACCTACCTTCACTAGTTTGAGTGTTCTACCCAGATAAGTTCACTTGTATCGAAATCCAGTTCACGTGTTTTTTGTAAAAACTTTTCTTTGTCTGTGTCACTGATATCAGGTGTTCTCGATAACAACCATAAAAACTTGCGACTGTTACCAACAATGTATGCCTGGCTGTAATCGTCAAGTTCAAATATCACGTAAGACGCGTAGAACGGACCAAAGAAGGACACCAGCAAATGGCCGGTTTCAGGGTCAGATTTAAAACGTGCTTTACCTATAGCCTCGCTCCACTTCGACTCTGCTGCATTAAAGCCTCTGTTTTTAACTTGCACTAGTCCGTTATCTGCCACACTGTAGTCTGCAGTTACGTCCTGCAAACCGCGTTCAAAGCGGTGATCAAGACGTGCGACTTCGTACCATTTTCCGAGATATTGTTGTAGATCAAATTGATCCACCGGAGTAATACCCTTTGGAATTCCGGTACAGCCAATCAAAAACAGCGAACACAAAACTAAAAATCGCAATGTAATACCTTTAACTTTTACTTAACAAACACCTGTTTAAACAATTTACAGTACACACTCTGTGGAAAGCGCAAGTAACATTCGGTTTACAATTTTTTCACAATCGGATAACAATTGCTGCAAACTGTAACCGTGAACCTCACAAGTGAACTTATTGAGAACAGGCTGGAAATTAGTGCCATGCCCACATTCACAGATGAACTACCGGTAGCCAGCTTTTCGACCAGACACCGCGTTTTCGCGAACACACACCAATTGCAGACTCATATTACTTGATGCAGACTGGATCCACAGCAGACGTAGCCAGAGACAAAATGCAACCTATCGAACACACACGCGTACTGCTGGTAGAAGATCATCGCGATCTTGCAGAGACGATTGTCGATTTTCTGGAGACGATGGGCTGCATTGTCGACTATGCAGCAGACGGATTGTCCGGTCTGCACCTGGCTCGCACGCAAAAGTTCGATGTAATTTTACTCGATGTCATGTTACCGGGTATTGACGGGCTGGAGCTCGCACGCAAACTGCGAGAGCAGCACACCTCCAGTGTGCCAATTCTAATGACCACTGCAAGAGATGAACTCAACGACAAGCTGGCAGGTTTTGAAGCTGGCGCTGACGATTATTTAGTTAAACCCTTCGACCTCCCGGAACTGGTTGCACGCATTATCTCACTGATTCGCCGCACCCGCGGACTCGTCACTTCAAAGGTGTTAACGGTTGGTGATATCGAGCTCAACCCGTCCACATTAATAGCGTCACGCGAAGGCAAGACACTAACGCTGACACCGGCAGGTTTTCAAATTCTTGCTTTGCTAATGCAAAACGCACCGAACGTTGTACCA
>CAYLZS010000265.1:0-22471 GCA_964388065.1 uncultured Granulosicoccaceae bacterium | reverse complement strand
GACGAGGAATCCAGAGATAGCGGACGGCAATGATCGCTATCGATACCAATGTTTTGCTGCGTTACTTACTGTTGGATGATGAGATACAAGCAAAAAAAGCTGCTGTTTTGATAGAATCACGACAATCTGTCTATATCAGCCATGTGGTATTAGTTGAAGCAGTTTGGACACTTAAAGGTAGGAAATACAAGCTCACACCAACACAAATCGACGCGACTATAACGGCTTTGTTTGAGGAACGAAATATTATCATTCAAGACGAGCAGTTGGTTTGGCGTGCGCTGGCTGATTATCGTCGTCATGCTGTCGAAGGCAATTCTAAACTAGATTTTTCTGATGCGCTCATTATGCACGCTGGCCGTGATGCTGCTGAATACTACGGGGAAAAGTTTGGCGGATTCTACACATTTGATGTTGCCGCCAGAGAATCACTTCGAGGTGCGAAATCACCATAAGGAGAGGGTGGAAAATCGTCGTTCATAATCGGGCGTTTTAACATAAGGTAGATTATGCGCAGTTAAGTTGTAAGCGTTATATAAAGATGTCCCCATTCGGACAATTAGAAATGTCCCTCTGACTGTAAATTGGTGTTCAGACTTGCACCAGATTGATCAGGAGGATATTCAGGTGACTTTGTATAGCATGAGCGATAAAGAATTAACTCGACTGGATACGATCAGAAAGCTTGTAGAAAAACGCCTGACACGTGCCCAGGCTTCTGAATTACTCGGACTCAGTATTCGACAAGTACAGAGATTGAAAACAGCGTATCAAGCTCATGGTATTTCTGGGTTAACCTCCAAGAAGCGTGGCAAACCAAGCAATCGGCGATATCCTGATAGCTTCAAAGACTACGTAATACACCTGGTTCGCGAGAACTACAGTGATTTTGGCCCTCAATTAGCCAACGAGAAGCTCAGAGAGCGCCACGAGCTTCATGTTGGGGTTTCGACTCTCAGAGACCACTACCAAATCAAATATCGATTTGTCCGTTCAAAGTATCGGTCATAGTCTGAACCATGTAGCGAACGTAGATACGGTTCTTCAACTTTTCGAACGATGATTTCAATACTTGCGCAACACACTATGGCCAGGCACCAAATCACGGGGTGCGGTAGTGTGCCAGCGATTCCAATCCAGTACATGAATATGCCAAAGTAAATTGGATTTCTCGAATTCGTGATCAACCCACGCGTGATTAACTTAGTCTTTTCGCTTGGGTCAACACCAATTCGCCACGAATCACGCATTTGCCATTGGGCAGTGAGAATAACCACAATTCCGATAAACCCGATTGCAACTGCTACTTCGGGGATGTTCAGAACAGATTCCCAACGTTCGAGAGGCCACACTCGGACATAGTCCAGGGCAATAATCAGGAGACTCATTGAAAATGACAGTACAAAGGACGCTCCTGCAATTGCTGCTACCGGTTCGTTGGCCGGATTTGCGAAACGAATTCCGTGGTTACCTGTTTGGCGAAATTGAAGGATGACGCGACCGATCACGGCGAGTAGCAAGAATGTCGTACCCAATAACGCAGCCACTAACATACCTCGAATAAACAATCGACTAAAGGCATGCGCCATAATTTGCCAACGCATTGAAAGGTCTGTGGCATTACAGAGAAATACTCAGGAGATCAGCAAATTTGGCTCGCTCAACCGTCAGGCCCGCGCGACGCTAACCCATGGATCGGAATGGCGGTAACAATGTCGCGACCATCGGAGAAGCTAAGCGTCAAGTAGAAACTGTCACCCTGTTTCATTGGACGCTGCAGTCCCATCAACATGATATGCAAACCTCCTGGCTGGAGTGCGACTGTCTCACCAGGCGCGATGATGACATCACCGGCTGGTCCCATAGTACTCATACCGTCGGTGCTAATTTTTGTGTGATGAACCTGTGACATAGTCGCCAGATCAGTCTTGACGCCGGTGAGAGTGATGGAAACGTCGCCAGTATTATGAATGATCATATACGCTGCTCCGGGCCGGTCCATGCCGATCGACGCTCGCGCCCACGCCCTTTCGATTACGATATCTTCTTGGTTACTCCAAGCAAGTGAGCTGAAACACAGGTAAAGTATAAATACCTAGATCAGGCTACAGGTTATTTTTTCCACTTATAAGTATTCTCGTATTGTTGTAGGGGGCTATTTCAGGTGCCTGCCACTGCTACTTCTGCGGCCACCAAAGCACGTAGTGTGGTCTCACCAAATGGCTCAACAGGTTTGCCATTGACGAAAAAAGTGGGTGTTCTTTTAACACCAACGGTAGCCAGATCTGCCAGATCCTGATTTAGGATGCCGGTCACGTCCGGAGCTTTCATCTGATTGATCGCAGCCTCGGCATCTAACCCCACTGAAGCTCCTATTTGCAATAACAGATCCGGTCTCATGTTACCGTGGGAAGCCCATTGCGGCTGCAACTTCAATACTTCCTCGAGTACCGGTTCAAATTTCCCCTGCATACGTGCCGCCTCCAGCATCCGGATTGCTACCTCCGATGCTTCGCCATGAAGAGGCGTATAGCGAAGTACAACTCTGACCGCATCGCCATGTTCAGCCAGAATATCTTTCACGATCGGATGGAACGCTCTGCAGGCTTCGCACGCTGGATCGAAAAACTCATAAATGGTGACAGGCGCATCTTCAGGTCCGAGGATTGGCGAGTAAGGGCGTGCCAGTGCTTCGGCTATTTCGGGTGAAACTGCGGACAGATCTGCTGTGGGTTTGGTACGCGTTACATACGTTTTTGCTCCCGCGAAAACGATGAGAACAACCGCAAGTACGGAGAGGATTAGCGCTTTACGTTTCATGGTTTTTGACCCTTAAAGAGAGAGCAGATAGTCCGGCAATAGCCAGGAA
Source organism: uncultured Granulosicoccaceae bacterium (assembly GCA_964388065.1). Lineage (GTDB taxonomy): Bacteria > Pseudomonadota > Gammaproteobacteria > Granulosicoccales > Granulosicoccaceae. The sequence continues at coordinate 19,602 of CAYLZS010000265.1, read as the reverse complement.
TGCAACAACTGAGAACAGCGGTATCGGAGTGCCTAAAAGAAGTTGATTATCATCAGTGCAGGAGGGACCACTTGCAGTACAAGGTTGAATGGGCTCCGGCAGCAACCCGAAATATAGGCCGAGATGCCAGAGTGCAATAGCAGCGCCAACCAGGGATAGCACAACCCCGTACCGACCGGCATTTTGATCCCCTGTCCAGTAGCCCAGCCCCAACACAACAACAAGCGGAAACATGAACGCACGTTGAAACCAGCATAGTGAACAAGGCACCTGTCCCAATACCTCGCCAACAAACAAAACAACGAGAGAGGAGATTAGCGCCAATAGCCACGCGAGGAAAAGCGCAGACTCAGAGCGAATGTTGATGATCGGTAAACCTCCTGTTTTTCTTGCAACGACTATTTAATGATTGAAAATGATGAGGACAGATACAATCCGACCACCCGGACGCGGTAGCGCAGACACCAAGGGCGGCAAGCATCACTGCCAGGTTCCCGATAGCGTCATTGCCCAATGGTAAAAGACTGCCCCCTTCGCAAGCGCGGCGCTAGTTCGCGCACGAATCGATGCGCCAATCACTGCGAGCGAAGCACCGAAAATCATGGCATCTCCCAGGAAGTCCAGAGCATCTGACTAGAGCGCCTGCGACTTGGCGAGGGTGGCCTGCTGACATCCAGATGATGAACACCGTTCGCCGCGTTTAACACGATGACTGCCCATAGCCGTCGTTTGTAATCGTCTGACACCCCATCGAGTTTGACGCCACTGCCGCAGCATTTGGACATGGATTCACACTTGTAGATTCTTGCTGATTGTAGTTTACTAGCTCTAGTTGCTAGAGGTTCAAGGACTATTTTCTATGTTTTCTATCGGTGAGTTGTCAAAGCGGACCGAAGTCAAAATTCCGACGATCCGCTACTACGAAGAAGTGGGATTGCTCCCGGCAGCCGAACGCACGGAGGGCAATCAAAGGAGATATAACGAAGCAGGCCTTGAGCGCCTGAGTTTTATCAAGCACGCGCGAGAGCTTGGCTTTTCAATTGAAGCGATTTCTGCTCTAATCGGGCTCCAAAATCACCCTGATCAGTCATGCCGGGCAGCCAGTGATATTGCAGTTGCTCAGCTTGCAAATGTTCGCCAAAAAATTAAAAAGCTTCGTTCTTTGGAAAAGGAACTGAAGCGAATTTCAGAGGGCTGTAATGGAACGGGAGTATCAGCCGAATGTTATGTCCTGGCATCATTAGCCGATCATAGTCTTTGTGACACAAATAAGCATTAATGTGATGTGCGCCCTGGCCAGGCACTTTACGGATGAAGTGGCAGCTCTCCGGAAACCGGACACCCCAAAATTAACCAGCTCCGGCAGCTATTGGTAAGCGTTTAATGACATCAGCCGCAGTACCATATTCCAACGCTTCCCGCTGATTGCAAGCGCATTGTGTTGTGATGCAGTGAAGCCGATTGTGGCATGGAATGCACGCTGGCGTGCTCGGTGTCATCTCCAGTTTGTATATTGGAAGGATTAGAACATAAAAATTAAAGATCGTTTTTATTAGTACTTATCATAGTTCGAACCATATAGTATGCACATATATGGTTCTATATCACTTATTCACAAATCTACAGGTAAGTATACAGTTTGTAATCATCAACAAATTTATCAAAGCTAAGCGTTCGGTTGGTACGCGGTGCACCAAGCTTCGCCAGATACCAAACTATCAAAGAAGATAGTACAAGTACCTTTAGCAGCACCCTCTTTAGCCTGGTAGAGCGCGCAGCTCGCACAGTTGACGCCTTCTTCGGGCGCTACAAGCACGTACTTAAGCGCCTTGGCAAACGTTGCTTCCGGATCTACCATAGGTGGTTCATACGCGCTTACAATGCCTGTTGTCAGCATTGACAATGGCACTGCTACCGCACCACCCGCTAACGCTTTGTTAAAGTGTCTCCGACTTAGCTTCCTCATTTATATCTTCCAGAAATTTGGTGTGTTCACCACAAGAAATACGACATACAAGCGTTCTATCGTGTAATCAATAGCAGTACATTTGTGTTTAGAGTTCTCTTACCCTGCAAATATAGCGCGGCTAAATATTATCAGCAATGGTTCCAATAAAAATCAAGCTCAAGACATGCTCTTTTCTCAGTCAGTGCGATTCCTATACTTAGGATTTCGCTTCTACCTGTGTGCGCACCATCTCCTTTAACTGCGCGGCACCAAAATCGAGTAATGGCCGACCATCAACGAAGAATGTTGGTGTTTGGCGTACACCAATGGTCTTAATATCAAGCGCGTCTTGAGTAAGTACACTGTTAATTGACTCCTTATTCATTTCTGAGCGAGCTTTGTCGACGTCAAGACCTGCTTCAGCAGCGGCTTCCCATGCGATATCCAATCTAGCGCCCGCATGACTAGCCCACCGAGGTTGTGAAGCGAGTAACGCCTCTAGTACTGGCTCAAAAATGTTTTGTAGCCTGGCGGTTTCGAGTATTCGCACGGCGATGTCAGAGCTATCATGGAACGCGGCATAGCGCATAACGATACGCACCTGTTCAGGATATTGTTTGCGAATATCGGATAGAACCGGATGCATAGCTCTACACGCTTCACAAGCGGGGTCAAAAAATTCGACGATAGTGACCGGTGCGCTTTGCGGGCCAAGTACAGGGGAATGAAATCGTATAAGAGCGCTACCGGCAGGTACTTCGTTCTCTAGAACTGGCTGTGTTCGATCAACAGCCAACCATCCAGCTAAGAACACTAAAGCTGCAACTATAGCCGTGCCAATAACGAGTGTATTTCGATTCATGATTAAATATCCGTACGTCGATTGGTTAAATGAAAAGTGAAAAGGAAAAACATAATCGCCATGAAGCTCACGAGCGATAGATAAGGAATGGGTATGCCGCCAAACGCCAACATGGCGCTATCAGTACACGATGGGCCATCTTGTTGGCACGGTACCAGCGCCTCTTCAACAATGCCTGCATATAGCAGGCTGTGCCACAGCGCAATGACTGTACCTATGAGAGTGAGCGGCAATGCATAGCGAAGAACTTGATGGCCATTCGTTAGGCAGGCGACACCTAAAATCAACGCGAGCGGAAACATCGCTATGCGTTGATACCAACACAGTACACAGGGCGTTTGGCCCAACACCTCCCCTATGAACAATGCTCCAAGAGTGGCGGCAAGCGATACAAGCCATGCCGCATAGAGCCATAGCGGCTTTTCAACTGGTAAATTGTCTTTTTTCTTTCTCGGTTGCCATAGAACTATGGAAAATGTCATCGTGAATCGAAGTCTGCCACCAATAGCCTAAAATCCTTAGCCAGAACTGGCGCAGATTGTGGTGGAGTGAAAATCGCCTGCACAGATGCATTAGGGTTGATTAGAATAATTGTAGAAGAATGATCTACCAAGTAGTTAGGATCATCGCGGTTGTCTGGCACTACGTAAACCGAACTGACTTGCTCTGCGAATTTTGCGATTTCTGCTGGTGTGCCTGTCACACCAGTGAAGCTCTCGTTAAAATACTTCACATAATCCTTTAGGCGCGCCGGTGTATCGCGATCGGGGTCCACCGACACAAGCACTGTAGAGGGCTGTGCGCCACCCTCCTCTGCCAATAATGAATGCATCTGATTTAGTGTGGTCAGTGCCGCCGGACACACATCGGGGCAAAATGTAAATCCAACGTAAAGAAAAGTCCATTGGCCTTTAAAATTTGCTTCTGTGAATGGTTTATTGTTGTGATCGACAAGGGTCACGTCAATCAGTGTTTCGGGTTCCGGAAAAGAAAATCCAGAGAGTTGACTTAAATCCGGGGCACTCTGACGACCATTGAAATAGACTCCAGCAGCAACCGCTGCAATGGAGACGATAATTATGATGTATTTATTCATATTTGTTACTTGCATTTATGAAGTTATGCAACTGCTTCACCCAAGCCACACATCGAGAAAGAGCATCAAGCACAAACCAACAGCCAAACCAGCTGTCGCCTGATTCTGAAAACCGTTTCGGTGAGTTTCTGGGATAATTTCGTGACTGATAACATAAAGCATCGCGCCTGCGGCGAAAGCAAGGCCCCATGGAAGCACAGGTTCGGCTACACCGACTGCTGCCGCACCTAGCAGACCACCCACTGGTTCCACTAGCCCGGTTAATGCCGCAATTGTGAATGCACGGACTGCGGTGTACCCCTGGCCAACAAGAGCAACAGCAACAGCGAGACCTTCGGGGGCGTTCTGTAGTCCTATACCGATTGCCAAAGCGAGCCCCTTATCGATATCACCAGAGCCAAAGCCAACACCAACAGCCACTCCCTCTGGCAGATTATGTATGGTGATTGCGATAACAAACAACCAGACCTTGCGCAGCGCCGGGGAAGCCGGACCTTCCCGGCCCATAACAAAATGCTCGTGCGGCAAGACAGCATTCATGCCAGCAACCACTACAAATCCTAACAAAATGCCGGCAACCGCTATAGCGGCTGGCAGCGCCCCGTCCCCGTAGCGTTCAGTAGATAAATCAAGTGAGGGTACGATAAGAGAGAAAAACGAAGCCGCAAGCATTACACCGGCAGCAAATCCAAGCAACATATCGCTAGTTCGTTCCGAAGGCATCTTTCCTATCAACACGGGTAGCGCGCCCAGTGTTGTCATGAGGCCAGCCGCAAGACTCCCAAGAAATCCAAGTAATACAAGGTTTGTCATCATCGCTGAACCTCGCTACATACTTCGTAACAGTTTTTGAGTGATCGGTCCAAGGTGCAAAGCACAAACCAAAAAACCCGCTCGTTCGATCGAAACAGTGGATGCTTCAAGGTCAGCGGGCAAAGGGTACTGACAATCTGTATGCATAAAGATGTGTTCATGTTTTTGTAATCATTAGTTTATGTCGGGGTTGAGCCAGTCATTTTTCGAACTGTCATGTATCACTTGGACGCACACGCAACAAGCGCATCGCGTTTGCTATCACCAGCAGGGTTGCACCCACGTCAGCCACGATGGCACCCCAAAGAGAAGCGATGCCGAGTAATGTCAGGATCATGAAAACTACTTTGATGCCAATGGAAAATACAATGTTCTGACGGATAACAGAAAGGGAGCGCTTTGCATGCCTCACCAGCCAGGGAACGCGTTCAAGCTCATCGCTCATCAACGCTATATCTGCTGTCTCGATCGCTGCATCAGAACCAACCGCACCCATCGCGATGCCGAAGTTTGCACGTGCCATCGCGGGCGCATCGTTTATTCCGTCGCCGATCATAGCCACTACGTCGTGACGCGTAACCAAAGCCTCTACCTCGGCAACTTTGTCTTCTGGTAAAAGGCCAGCCTTGACAGTGTCAATGCCCACTTCACGTGCTACGATTTCCGCTGTAGCGGCGTTGTCACCAGTCAACATGACTATCTCGCTTACCCCTAGTTCATGCAATTGCTCAATCACTGATCGAGCCTCTGGGCGAATGGTGTCGCTTAGCCCGATCAGGCCACGTACACCTGCCGCATTCGCAACGGCAACCACTGTGCGGCCAGCGGACTCAAGCTCTGAGACACGTGCAGAGATAGAGCCGTCGGGATCGAAATCGAAATCTACCGGCAATTCGCAGACAAAACGCCAAGAACCGAGGTGTAGCCCCTGCCCCTCAACTACACCGGATAGACCTTTACCTGGAGTTGTTATGACATCCTCAGCCGTGGCGGGGTGTAGGTTCCGATCTATTGCAGCCTGTGCGATCGCCAGCGCCAGTGGGTGTGCGCTACGGCGTTCGAGGGCGGCCGCCTCGGCAATCAGCACATCATCGTTTTGCGCGTTAAGCGGAACAATATCGCTGACTTGCGGCGTGCCAAATGTGAGCGTCCCTGTCTTGTCGAGCGCTAGTGCATTTAGCTTTGCAGGTAACTCAATGTAACTACCGCCCTTGACCAGCACACCGGCTCTGGCTGCAGAGGCAAGCGCTGCAACTATAGAAACCGGGGTCGAAATAACCAGTGCGCACGGACAAGCAATAACCAAAAGCACAAGTGCGTTGTAGATCCAGGGTTGCCAGTCGGCCCCCAAAAGCATGGGGGGTAACAAAGCCACAAGCAGCGCCAATATCATGACCGCTGGTGTGTAGCGCGCAGCGAACCGCTCAACCCACTGCTCAACCGGTGCCCGCCGTTCATGGGCGTCACTGATGGTACGGATGATACGCGCCAGCACGGTATTGTATGCAGGTTGGTTGGAGACAACAGTCAACGTGCCCTCGCCGTTAATCGTACCGGCAAAGACTTCATCGCCAGTCTCTTTGAGCACCGGCAGGCTCTCACCTGTAACCGGAGCCTGATCGACCGAACCCGCACCATCACTGACTATACCATCCAGAGCGATACGATCACCGGCGCGTACGATAAATCGAGTACCGACTGCGGCGGCCGTAGCACGAATCTCATCCTCTGAGCCGTCTTCTCTGAGCGCGCGCACAGTTGCAGGCGTCAGGTCGAGCAGCGCTTCGACAGCGCGACGTGCACGCCCCACACTCCAGCGTTCAAGCAGCAACGACAGTGCGAATAAAAACGCAACGGTTGAGGCCTCAAACCATTCCCCCAGTAGAAGTGCACCTGTCACCGCTACCACCATAAGGAGGTTCATGTCAGGCCGAAGCGTCTTCAATGAATACCATGCCTTCGGTGCCACATAGCGTGTGCCAGCAACTGTAGCCCCAATCCAAGCCAGGATTTCTAGCCACGATGGGCCTGCATCACCGTGTCCTGTTGCCAGCGCAACCAACGACAATGGGCCTTCCAAACTTGTGAGGTGTAATACTATTCCTAGTAATAACAAGGCTCCACTGGCAATTGTTGCGTATAGTGGGCCCCGATCCTCTGCTACGGAACTTACCGTTGCATCGCCATTGTCTTGAGTAGCACGCATCCCAGTCGCAGCAACAGCAGCCACGATGTCCTCGTCTGAAGCCTGAGAAGCGGGAACCAAAACACCCATGCGACCATTCATGGTGTCGAAGGTCAACCCCTCACTTCCAACTAATGGTTCCAAAACGCGTCGAAGGACACGTACCTCCTCAATGCAGTCAAGCCCACTGACAAAAAATCGACGACTAGCTGCTGTCACGTCACCAGAGGCAAGGCGCGCTATACCGTCAGCGTCAGATGTTGTGTCACAACATGCATTAGCGGCATGGACTTCATGAGTATGTTTTTCTGACATTAATAATAAGCTTGCTAGAGATATCTCCCTAATCATAGTATCTCTAGTCACTAGAGGGTCAAGCCCTTAAGCAAACATTTCGTTATTTGTTGATTGGTCAGCCTGGCCAGCGGACTAATGCCAAAGTACCAAGTATTTGAATTACGAAGAAATCGGTGTCGTACTCTCGCAGCGCTTGGCGATCATTCATTGTGTACTTTACGCAACCCCCACCAGGCCATTGCTGGTGTAAACTAAAGTGGCCGCATTATAAGTATTGGCGTATTGGTTATTGTTAGTCGATTTATGAGATCGAGAAGTTGGTTTTAATTCGCGATGCTATTTTGAATTTCTTTAGCACAGTAAATCTGCTCTACTATAAAAATTCGTCAGTCAGTTTACGTTGGTCAGTTGATCGTGCAAAAAACTTCAACGTTACTCCACACCAGCCGGCTAACCAGGTTACTCAGTTTAATTTGCGGCGCCACAACCGTGTTAGCGTTTGCGCCTTTTGGTTTATGGATGCTCGCGCCATTCACAGTGGCGGTATTTTTTAGCATCCTGTATCGCGTAAATTCTACAGGGGCGAGCTTCATACACGGCTATCTTTTTGGCGTCGGGCTGTTCGGTGCTGGTGTGTATTGGGTCTACTTCAGCTTGCATCTCTTTGGTGGTGCTATTGCCATTATGTCATGGCTCGGCACCCTGGTTTTTGTGCTGGGGTTGGCTCTGTTTCCCGCATGTCTATCTATACTGCTCCACCAGTTCACCAGGAGCACCAATTGGCTCCTGCTAACAGCGCCTGCTGTCTGGGTCCTCTTTGAATGGATTCGCAGTTGGATTTTAACTGGCTTCCCATGGTTGAGTATCGGTTACTCAACCCTGCATTGGCCGCTTGCGGGGTATGCACCAGTCGGTGGTGTTTTTTTAAGCTCACTGGCATTGTCCTTGTGTAGCGGCTTCTTTGCCTGGTGCTTATATCGTCGAAGTATAAAGTCCGTTGTAACCACCATAAGCGCAATTGCCGTTATTGTTGTCGGTGGCTACCTTCTCCAGCAGGTTCAATGGACCCACCCAATAGAAAACAGAATAGTCAAAGTGACAATGGTACAGGGAAATATTGCACAGGAATTGAAGTTTCAGCCTAACCTGCTTGAGGATTCCATAGAACTATACTCGCAGCTTAGCGAGTCGGGTGCAGAGCTAGTGATCTGGCCGGAGAGTGCAATTCCGACGCTTTTTTCCGACCTTGCGGAGTGGGAGGCCACCTTTGCAAAAAGACTTCAACAACAAGGAACAACAGTTATCAGTGGCGGATTTACTTCGAATGCCGATCAAACCAAATTCTTTAATGCCATCAAAGTGCTAAATGGAACGGATGATCAGGTGTATTTGAAGCGCCACTTGGTGCCGTTTGGTGAGTTCATACCATTTCGTGATCTTGTATCACTGCTATCTAGCCTAATTACCGTGCCTATGTCCAACCTCTCACCGGGTACCGGTCCAGTTCAACCGATTGAAATTAACGGTGTTACGTATGGTATGTCGATCTGTTATGAAGATGCATTCGGCTCGGAGATGCGTACGCAGCTTCCACTTGCAAACGTGTTAGTTAATGTGAGCAATGATGCCTGGTTTGGCGATTCTACCGCGCCACATCAACATCAGGAGATAGCAGCCATGCGATCACTAGAGTTTGGCAGGGAAATGTTAAGGGTAACGAACACAGGAATAACTTCCCACATAGATTATCGTGGCAGAATAATAAAAAGTGTTCCTCAATTTGAAGCAGGAGCGATAGACGTAGAAGTAATACCGAGAAGCGGTACAACCCCTTATGTGGTGGTGGGTGATTGGCTCGCTGTCATACTATCTGTAGTATTTCTGTTGGTAGGTTGGCAAACGAGTCGTAGATCTAGTTGGCGTGAATCATAGGTTGACTGGATCAACTACACATCACTTTACTGTTGCATAAACTGAGTTGCCTCCTTATGTTGGTGAAAAACGCAGACGCCCCCGAGATATCGGTTCAGGAGCAAGCTGAACTTAAGCTATCCGGGCGGTATCATAATTGACTGTAAACACAGTTCACCGCTACCGAACCTAACTAACACAAAGTGCTTATGGAAACTGTTTGGACGTTGATTGACCATTACGGCACGGCTGTTTACATCATCTTATTTTTGTACTGCGCACTGAAGAGCGGTGCATTACCGTTGTTCGGTGGTTATGCGGCACAACAAGGCGTCCTCGACCCCATACTTGTCAGTGTCGCTGCACTGGCTGGTGGTTATTTAGGAGATGAACTGCGCTTTGGTGTAGCTCGATATTACGGGACGGGCTGGCTGTCGGGAAAGCCGCGTTTGGAAAAACTGATGCACTATTGTGAGCAATTGCTGGAACGCTATGGTGCAACCTACATCTTTTTGTATCGCTACCCGAAGGGGCTACGCACAATTGGTGCGCTGCCGGTGGGTCTAACGGATATCAGCTGGCGGCGGTTTACTATTTTGAATGCAGCCTCAGCGATAACATGGGGCGTCTTGCTGGTCGGCGTCGGATACGTATTTGGCGAAGTAATAGAAGACGCAGTCACCCAAGGTTGGGGCGCCTTTTCAGTTGCTCTGCTTCTTATTTCGGTTACCCTGATTTGGTTGGGTATTCGCAATGTTTCAAGGTAACAATAACTCAAGATGAAACCATCAATCGCAGGCGTACTGGCTGCTGTAGTAGCCCTATCCATTGACCAGATTACCAAAGCGGTCGTGGTTGCCAATCAGGTTGACCTGGCTACTGCAATACCGGTTTTTCCGGGCTTCAATCTCGTACTATACAGCAATGATGGTGTTGCATTCGGCTTGCTGGGAGGTGCATCACGGTGGGTACTGATCCTGTTGGCGCTCGCAGTTTGCGTCTGGCTGGCTGTTATGCTCGTGCGTTCCAGTCTTTTGATCGAAACTCTGGCCTATGGTGCGATCATCGGCGGTGCACTAGGCAACATTATCGATAGATTGCGACTTCACGCCGTGACTGACTTCCTAGATTTCTATGTCGGTTCAACTCACTGGCCGGCCTTCAACATGGCGGACGTATTCGTTGTGTGCGGCGTGGGCCTCTTACTCATTGCCTCCTGGTGGGATATAAGCAACAACCCCTCGTAAAACCGTAAAACGTGGCATTTATTACATTGATTGGCAAGCTACGGGGATAGTGTGTCCTCGTTTATGAGTCTGGCCTTCAGGGCGAGGCCTGACGGAGCCACTCTTTCTCCACTTTCGATACTGGCGCGGTTCCTGTGGCATTCCGCGCCTATCATGCTTATCGGAGATCCTACCGGCCGACGTGCCTTTCTGGCTGGCTGGGCGATTGACCACAGTGTTTGTTGTTCAATAAGTGAAGAAAAAGGTTCTAGACTAGAGATCAACAATCACTCTCTAGATGTTTTTGCCCGTCGATCATGGATCTCGCGAGGTCTTGACGCTCGATAAAGCTCATCACAATGACTCCAGCAACGTGTACTGCGATCAATAAAAAGGAAAACTCTCCCAGAATTTCGTGAATCTTCTCGAGTGCCTCGGCAATATTTCCCGAAAGTGTTGTGCTTAACCAACCTGTTAAGCCTGTTAAAGCAAGCCAGGAAATGAGGACAACAACCATAATCCCGCCAACAGGATTATGACCACTTTCTGCTCTATGTCGTCCTGACAGCATATTAGTCAGATGCGCCATTATGGTGGTCGGTGATTTAACGAATTCAAGAAATCGTACGTTTCGTGGACCGACAAACCCCCAGGTTATCCGAAAAGCGACGAGTCCAAGAATGATGTAACCGGTGTATTCATGCGCTGTATCCCACTCTTCCGCAGTCAATTGAGCGGTGCAGTATGCAAGAACAAGCGACCAATGAAAGATGCGGGTGATGATATCCCAAACAGGGGTTTCGCGATCATGCATCATTAACGCGAAAGTCTCCATCGGCAGCGTTGTCATGACAGGCTACGCAATCCGACCGAATAATATCTTCGAAATCCAATGCATTTATAAACGACTGGTTCTTGTGTTCACGTAACCAATGGTCTGTTTCCGTGATTCGGATCGGCCAATCATTGATTTGCCCTCGACTGAATCGATTTCCTATCCATGACGAATCCGCTGAATTTGAGTTCAGATAATTAGTAATCTCAGTGACTGAATCCTCATCAAGACTTGCATCTTCACCAAAATGAGACTCAAGAGACCTCATCAAACGGGTCCATGATGCTGAAGGTAGCATGGCGGCGGGGAACGCCAAATGACATGCCGAACATTCCTCCTCGGTTAATGAGTGGTTGACTGGGCTAATACTCTCATCGCGAGCACGCATAGTGGCGCTGAGAACCAAGAAGCTCATCATGGCAACTAAAAATAGACGTGCTGCCATAGTGATCAATCTTTCTCATAGTAACCGTCTTCTGCTCGAATATGGCAGACTGCACAATTCGCCATTAGACCAGCAAGCCCTGACTGCAATTTTTCCTTCGAAATTGCAGGGTGTTGTCTAATCCAGTATTCAGTCTCGGTAATCCGGATCGGTGGATTTTGAGTATCAAGTCCGCGAACAAACTTGGAGGACCATAGCTCAGCATCACCAGCCCTCGCAACAAGGTATTTGGTGATATGTTGTACTGTTTGGGCATCCAGAGAGGCATCTTCACCGAAATGGTCCTCCAGACTTCCCATAATTTTCCTCCATGCGGCCTCTGGAAGCATGGAGGCAGGGTAGGCAAAATGACACGCGCTGCACTCGCTTTTTGTCTGTCGATCAGTGATTAGTGGTAGGTGATCATCCGTAAAAACAGGTAAAGAGAATAACGCGCTAAATAAAACCACAGCTAAACGCATGATGACTCCCCCTATGAACCTTTCATGAAACTCAAAAAATCGCCTTTTTCAGTGGCGGTGCATTCCCGACCAAGAACAGACTTACAGTTTCTTCTAAACCACTTTTCTGCCTTCTTAAGTGTTTGATAGCGTTTCGGGTTCACCGAGACCGCCATGGGCTCAATTGCCTTACCGGCACGAGTCTCGCCGACTTGCGTTGGATTTTTTGTGTGGCATGACGTGCAGGACGGCGTATCTCTTTTACCGCTTGTAAATTCCTTGAGATACAGATCTTTTCCTCGGCTAGAATCAAATCCTACGAAGGATGACACTTCACTTTTGGCTTGAATCGCATAGTGATCGATGAGTTGGTCAACATCTCCTGCATGAAGTTGCATGCTGAGAAAAAGAAATATAAACACGGTCGTGTTGACAAGATACTTCATCTTCTTTCCGTAGTGGCAGTCGACAACTGCGAGAATAGCCACCTCAAAACATAAAATCTAGGCAAAGTTACACTAGCACTCACTTCCACTGATATTATTGAGCTCTATCGATTGTCCATAGTCATAACGAATCGTCTCTAAAGAAGGTTGAACGGGTTCGGTGAATCTGCATTTCGCCCATAATAGAGGCAGACGAAAGTGCCGGCAATAGCAACTGAAGTATGGATCTCGTATCCATCTGTCATAGCCAGTATTATGATAAACTGGTTATCATGTTTTAACTGCCTGGGTTACACTCTAAGTGCGATCAAGAAACAAATTTTTTGGGTAATCGGGGCTAGCACACTTGTCACGAAAAAGCACTCAATCCAAGGACTACAGCGGATATATCTACATCGCATCAAACCCGTCGATGCCCGAATTGGTTAAGATCGGGATGACATCGAAATCGCCTAAGCAGAGAGTTGCAGAACTATTCAACACTTCTGTACCTGTTCCCTTCGTTCTCGAATACTCTTGTAAAGTCCATAATAGATACGCAGTTGAGGATTACCTTCATACCGCGTTCAACTCGAAACGTGTCAAATCGTTGAATCCGGCAACAAATCGCAAAGTTAAACGAGAGTTTTTCAAACTGGATGTTCCAACCGCCATTCACTTAACAGAGAAAGGTATCCAACAACGATACCGCCGCTACCATCGGCGGCAGCGTCTAAAACTGGTTAAGTGGGCAATCTTTGTCAGTATCCTGATAGTGGTCATTGGTCTTTATTTAACCGGGACTGCAGACGCGGTCGTAACCACGCTTACTACGATCTTCATCCGTCATTTTTCATTCCAGTGAACACAGTGCGGTAATCTTTTTCTTGCCGTAGTCTTTGATAGATCACTAAACCTAGCTCAATACCCATCGACAGCAAATATCCCGCTTTGCGGCTGCGTTGCAGATTTGCATTCGCCGGAAATTTAGCTGTTGGCGCTTTTCTATCAACTACCTCCAGAACAGTTTATGACTACCGACCTCCCCTGGACTGCCATTAGAGCGCGACAACCGCAATATTTTCACATGGTGGCCAATGGCTACGCCCTGTTTACACAAGTTCCATCTGAAGCATTTCGATGTGAGAACGAATCTTCTGCACAAGGTCTATGTGAGGCGCTTGAAGAGACTGATCCATCGGGATGGAAGCCAACCAGGATCACTGATCCTGACAATTCTTCTTCCACCAATCAGAGAAAGAGCGAATGAACAACGAACAAACTAAGGTAGACGCACAAAATATGCTCTTTCAGTATGTTCAGACGCAAACCTGTATCTGCTGGCTGGAGCCAAATCCGGATGGCCGAGGGTATGTAACATACATGCTAACTGTTGAAAAACCGACAAAGCGACACTGGTTGCCAGAGCAAGCGCTATTGTATCGATTTAACTTTGACACCATGTGCTATGAAGGGATCGTAGACGATGCACGAACTACAAAAGCTATCGAGAACTTCGGTTCGATGATCGAATATATAGAATAGATGTGGACATCAGGTCAGCCCGGTTTTAGCGTTTGCGCCTCATCAGCGCAAACGCTTTGTTACTGTTATGACTTCGATGTGAACTGTACACGACGATTGATCGGTCCTTTGGGATTAGTTGGATCGATCAACGAACTCTCACCGCGCCCTACCGTGTTCAATCTTGCTACCCCAATATCATGTTTGTTGATAAGGTAATTTTTTACTGAATCCGCTCTTTTGCGCGAAAGCTGCAGATTATATTCGCTACTGCCGATGATATCGGTATGTCCCTCGATCGTGAGCCCTTTGTCTAGCGCATCATCTGTATTGAGCAATTCGCCGATGATGTTAAGACGATCTTTCGATTCGGCAGTCAGCTCCGCGCTATCAAACTCAAATTGAATCAGCATCGCTACTGAAACGACAGGCGTCTCCGTGGGATTTACAATGGAGCGAGTTAACGGGCGAGGTGCGGGAAACAGTATCTTGGATAGTTCGCTGGCCGTGATATCGTCTGGGATAAACTTAACAACACCCTCAGCGGTATACACACTACGATTTTCCCATTCTGCGGCTGATGCGCTAGTGATGGACAGAAACGATACGACTGCGACGGAAACGAGGGTTTTCAAGAACTTCATACGCTGGATCTCCATGGGTTTGGCGTGAGAGTAGTGTTCATAACTATCTAAACCGGAGATTTTCGGTTTGTTCTTCAGCTTGATATTTTTTCTGGTTCCTCGGACATTCCAAGCTTGGGACTGTAACAGCCGGTTTCCCAGCCGCAAGGCCCAAGCAGCTCCGACTGTGCCTGCGGCAGACCCTGCAGCTCGTGTACCTATCGCCTGTTTTGAATGTTTGCTTGTTCAACGAATCGGAGATACCCAGCGTGCAAATAGTCGATGAAGTTCCAGATCGCGATCTAATACCAGATACAGCTAAGCAACAGCAGCCGGAAGTTTTTTACCGTCCGTACAGTTCCTCGAATGACGAAACCGCTGTAGAATTGCATATAAGAGAGAAGCTACTCGACAGTTATTGTAATTCTAAGGATCAGCCCCCGATGAACAACGCGCTAGATGAAATTGACGACGAGGAATTTGCTAAAGATCTACACGAGAAGGTTAAGGCAAAGAACTTCGCAGCCGGTGTGCCCATCGTCTACCAGGAAGACGAAGATGATATGGATTGTGAGTGGTACATCGTCGAGTACCCTAATGGCGATAAAAAACGTGTGCATGTGGAAGATCTCGACAAGGTATGAAGCCGCACCTCATTATCTTTGCGGGACCGAACGGATCGGGCAAAACGACACTGTACAAAGAGGTACTTTCTGAGAAGTCCCTAAAAGGTATTGAGTACGTAAACCCGGATGAGTACGCAATAAAATATGGCAGTGAGGTTGCGGGTGCGAAAGAGGCACTACGACACAGAAGCAAATTGCTGAAAGAGCGTAAATCTTTTATTACTGAAACAACATTATCTGGTAATAGTGCGTTGAAGTTGATGAAAAAGGCCAAGGATGCGGGATACAAGGTCACTCTGTTTTATATTTGCACGAACAATCCAAAATTGAACATCCTGTCTGTCAAACACAGGGTATCATCCGGAGGGCATGATGTTCCAAAGGACGCAATCGTGAGACGCCACGCAGCTTCAATAGAGAATTTACCTGCTGCCTTAAAACTCGCGAACGTAGCACATGTGTTTCATCGAGGTCTTACAACATTCCGTCGGGTGTTTTCAGCGATAAATGGTTTAGTCCGACCCAGGAAAGACATCAAACCTCCAAGATGGGTTCCAGAGAAATTGCGAACGAGAATAGCAGAGCGGACGAGGAGTACGGGCCGTTCAAGATAGTTCTAGGCCGGATGACGAACTGGTGATCGCAATAAGGCAATCATTAGCGGAGTACACTGGTATCAGTAGTCATCAACACTTGCTGGACTCGCTACAGGGAAATTCCCGGAGGTTCCAGTAGAAACTATTCAACGAGCAATCGGTCGTCGCTGGCTCCATGTCTCAGTAGCCGGATACTTTTGCCGTCACTTCCTACTTATCATTGGGTATTTGAGTTTCAGCAGCCTATCGCTACAGAATTAATGACGCTCTTACCTCCTTTCTTGTCTGCCGATCAGCAATAAATCCGACAATGCGTATTCTCTCTGTCAATGCGGGCTAAAGTGCGCAAGCGCATCATTGACTTTCATTCATTCCGAATTGTTACCGGATTGCATCTACAAACAAAGATAGGTGCCATCAGATGTCTAAATCTCACATAACGGATATAAACGGCCAATATTCACTACCAATCGAAAAAGCATCGAACGACTTGCTAAAGCAATTTACCGATGATGAGATTATTGCAAAGGCATACAAAATACTTGAGCAACGTGCTCTCAATGAAAAAGGTGAATTTCTAGAATCTCCGGACGCCGTTAAGCGTCTATTTCAGTTACGCCATAGCGGTTTAACACATGAGACATTCGACGTTGCACTACTAGATAATAGACACCGACTAAGACAGGTAACCACACTTTTCACTGGTACTATAGATAGTTGTTCAGTCTACCCGAGACGGGTGTTAGAGTTATGTTTAAAGTCTTCTACTCCAATAGCGGCTTGCATTTTTTCGCACTCACATCCGAGTGGGGTGCCGGAGCCAAGCCGAGCTGACATAGACATAACAGCTAAACTGAAGAAGGCACTTGCACATGTGGACATCAGAGTGTTAGATCACATCATTTCTACGAATTCGCATTGCGTTAGCTTAGCCGAACGCGGCGAGATTTAGTTTCACAGTTATATAGCTCTATTAAAGCCGGTGCATTTAGCACTGGCTTATTTGTTATCCTTGATAATAACAACATCCGTCACAGCATAGACCCCCTCCTCTACCCAACACCCATGGGCGTACTCGTTCTCCTCGAGATCGTAGCCGTTTATTCTGGCTAACTTCAATCGTACTGGCCTACCCGTGTGCTTTGCATCGTTTCTTGATATCGTGCCCAGCCATCGCTTGTATATGACTTTGCCGTCAACAACAACACCAACCGTATGACCGTCTGGATTTGAGTCTTCAAGTATTATATTTCTGTGGTTAAGTTTACGAAGAATTTTGTGCGGCATTACTTGCTCAACATGGAATATAGTTTCCGAAATATACCGGTGAGTCCGTTTACCGTGGTGATGGTATCTAATACCACATTCTGTCGAAATCGCTAACAACCGGAACATGCTCACTACTAAGTAAAGGTCGCCCTCACGGGCGCAAAGCAACCTTGACGTAGTACGTTCTAAGCCTGTTTTCCGGCGCTCCCTTTCAACAGGAGTGTCATCGGTGATAAACAATCAATACTACCCCACCCCTCCCAGCCTGGCGCTGAAAATGTGGGATAAAATCAAAGGCCACCCGAGGAACATACTGGAACCATCAGCCGGACGAGGCGCACTTATCGAAGCAGGCCCCCGAAAAGGTCACGCACAGATTGATGTATGTGAGATAGACCTCGACAATGCGGCGATCCTTCGTTCAAAAGGATACCCGGTGGTCGCACACGATTTTCTTACATTCACGACTCCGAAACAATATAGCGCCATCATTTTGAATCCGCCTTTTTCAAATGGCGTTCATCATGTACTACACGCCTATGACAATGTTCTCACCAACGGTCAGATTGTGGCACTTCTCAACGCAGAGACAATCAAGAACCCATGTGATAGAGAGAGACAACGGCTTGTCAAAATTCTTGAGAAAGATGGCAACGAAGTCGAGTTTCTGGAATCCGCTTTTACCCATGATGATGTGCAGAGAAAAACCAATGTTGAAGTTGCCCTGATCTCACTGCATAAGCACAGGGATATCAACCTTGACTACGGATTTCTGAAAGACCTCTCCAAAGATGATATGCCAAAGCAGACCACCCTGGAGGGTGATGATATCGATCTGAATAAGTCAATAGCGATTCCACAGTCTGTAGTAGAACGGGCTGTCACTATTTATAATGCGGCCTGCAGAGCGTTACGCCGAGAGATTGATATAGCCTCATCGCTCACAGACACCACTAACTACTACACGCGGTTACTGGAGCACTCGCTTTTACAGAGTGAGGAAGAGGTAAAGAACGCAAGCTGGTCAGACTCTGAGACGACAAGACAGCGTGAATCCTATAATGAACGAATTATGGAGATCAAAGAGAGAGCGTGGTCTACCGTTCTGAAGCAGACGAAAATCGGCCAGAATTTGTCACGGTCTGTCATGCAGGATCTCACCAGTCGATTTGAACAGGTTAGCGCTTTGGAATTTACAGAGCAGAACATCCTGTCCTTCCTGTTGGGATTATCTTCACAGACATCTGAAATGCAAATGCAGATGCTTGCCGAGGTCCATCGGTCGTTTTTATCGTATCACTCGGAGAATCAGCTCTACTATAAAGGGTGGAAAAGTAATAATCGTCACAGGGTTGCTTTCAAGATACGATCTACGAGAATCATATTACCTTTACGAAGATCATCCTGGTCAAACTCAATCGAGTGGGGAGAGATTGAAAAATTCAAGGATATCGACAAAGCGATGGATTTACTTGCGGGATATCCAGAATGTACCTACGCACTTTCTAGAGCTATTCAGGCAAACGAAAAGAATGGTTCAGAACGATTCTCTGCTGGCCATTTTGAAATACGAATGTACAGCTCAACTATTCACCTGTACCCGAATGATCAGAAATTAATAGACACACTTAACTTGTGGGTCGGAAGGTTCAACCAATGGATTCCACCGGAGGTTTCAGACAGTGATGATGACTTGTTCTGGAAGCAATATAAACAAGCTGATAAGTACCAATCCGATCTGATGAAGGCGCAAGAGGTAAGTCGTATGAACGTATACCGGATAACCAATCCTACCCACAGTGATCAGGGGGAACCTGATATTTTCAATGAGACATTAGACAGAGTCGCTACTGAGAAAGGTTTCAATATGAATTTTCGGGCGTTGGATTGTAGTGATAATAAGCAGCTATCAGTTGCCTAGTTGGCTTTTATAGACAAGGACGTCTTATCCTCCATGCGTGGTCGCCAGCTCAACGACGCTAGTATCCCTGATAATTTATCCACTTATCTGTGCGACACTGCCTCCCACTTGGGTTGATCCAAACTAGCTAAACAGCTCCGAAACCCAGGTAAAGACAGATCGCAGATTGCGACTTGACCTGCATTCCGTTCAATAGCTGTTGTCCGTTTGCTGACGATCAACACGAAGTCGGGGGCAGAACTTAGATGTCACGCGAAGATGAAGAAAGGCTCAATTATCAGAAATTGCAGAACGCACGGCTTGAGTTTTTAGAGAAGAAGCTCGATATAGAGCATAAGAAAATTGTGTTAAAGCATCTGCCGAAACAGCAGTTCTACGAGTCCACGAAGACGTTCATTTTGTGCTTTGGCGCATTAACGTCATTTGTATTTGCTATAGTAGAACTCGGACTGGTCCCGAAACTGATTGCTTTGATAGGCTAAATTATGGGTATCTTAAAACGAAAAGAGCTGTATTTAGTGTTGTTATTGGTCGTTGCATCAACGATCACCGGTATTGGC
>CAYLZS010000264.1:0-2133 GCA_964388065.1 uncultured Granulosicoccaceae bacterium | reverse complement strand
TAACAGTTAATTGTAAAGCAGCATAAATAATTGGATTATACAGATGCGCTTTAAAACTCGCTTTTGACTGAAATTCTCAATCCGTGAAAATATTTTTTCGATCAAACTACTCCACAAGCTTATTAGTCGTTATCGTCGAGGGAACCCGGTCCAGTATATCTAAGCACCGTCCAGGCACGGATCGCCAGGTAGAAAAGAAGTAGTGCGAGTGCCCCGATTACAAGCGTTTCTATCCAGTAGATTACTGCGTTATCTCTCTGATCTGCACCCAGAAACACAGACTTCTCTTGCTTGAGACACGACCAAAAAACAAAGGTCATCATCATAGTCAGAAAAGTAGAAGCAAATCGTGCAACCCATATCCCATACCTCGTATGGGAAGTGTCGTCCGTAAACTCACCCCTTACTTTGTGAATTTTTTCCAGGAAACTATGCGCTAATAGCTTTAACCAAACCATTCTCAACGAATATCCATTTAGTATTCAGATCGGACTCAATGCAATGGTAACTCGATTCGTTTTGTTTCGTACTACCGTCACGGAATGAGCACCAGCTTAGTACGCTTTTGATAATAACCAACACAGAATAGTTACGATGTCAGAGTTTCAATTAACGGCATATCCATTGTCATCAAAAAATAACGTATGCGCAGGATCAAAAGCCAGGCCAATTCTGTCACCGGGTCGCAAATGGCTTTCTCCCGCCAGACGTACAGAAATTTGCCCTAACTGGTTGCCATCTACCAGTACAATAGTATCAGCACCTAAATATTCAACGACTTCCACAACAGCATCGCACTGACCCTGCCCGCTTTCGACTGTGTTGATGTGCTCCGCACGAACACCCAGGTTCGATACCGGAGCATCGGGTCCGTAATACTCCCCTGACCTCGCAGATGGCAACACATAGCTCCCGCCTTCCACATGACACGGCATGATGTTCATTTTCGGACTGCCAATAAACTGTGCAACAAAAAGATTATCGGGACGTTTGTACAAGTCTGCTGGTGTACCGGTTTGCATAACCAGACCATCTTTTAACACCACAATGCGATCTGCCAGTGTCATTGCCTCCACCTGATCGTGAGTGACATAGATCATTGTGGTATTTAGCGTATTGTGTAGTTTGGCAATTTCAAATCTCATTTGTACGCGCAGCGCTGCATCGAGATTTGACAGGGGCTCATCAAATAAAAACCCGACCGGCTCACGAACAATTGCGCGCCCGATGGCCACCCGTTGACGTTGCCCGCCGGACAATTCTTTGGGTTTGCGTTCAAGATAAGGTTCAAGCTCAAGGATTGCGGCGACTTCATTTACTTTGGAGTCAATTATCGATTTGTCTGTACCGGATGTTTTTAAACCAAAACCCAGGTTATGACGAACCGACATATGTGGGTACAGAGCGTACGATTGAAATACCATTGACAGCTGTCGGCCCGACGGAGGCAGTCCTGTTACATCTCTGCCGTCAAGCCAGATAGTTCCGCGACTGGTATCTTCAAGGCCTGCGATCATTCTCAGAAGTGTTGACTTTCCGCAGCCTGAGGGGCCGACAAAAACCACAAACTCACCGTCTGCGATATCGATATCCACACCTTTGATGACCTGAACATCACCAAACCATTTCTCTACGTTCTCAAGCTGAATTGCACCCATATAAATTAAGCCGCCATCTCTTGCTTGTCCGATGTAGTCAGGGCAAGCCAGATTGCAGCCGTCCACGAGAAGTCATCACCGAGACAACCTTCACCACTCAGTGGATTAAAGCATTCGCGAAAACCCGACTTTTCAATAAGCGATAAAAGGTCGCGTCGCAAAGTGCTGGCAAGATTGTCATAGCCCTGTTCTTCAAGACCTCTGGAGATGATGTAGTTCATCTGAGGCCATACCGGGCCGCACCAATATCGCTGCGGATCAAAACCTTCTGCATCAGGATCCCAGCTCGGCAACATGTATTGCACACTGGCCGATATTCTGGTCAGGTTTTCAATTGTTTTGCTGCGCTGTATTTCGGTTCCGGCATCAGCGTAAAAGCAAAGCGAACTGGCACTGGTAAAACCGTTTGAAAATTCACGAGTAATAATATTACGTGCGGCAAAGGCACACATAGCATCATTCCAAAAATAATCGG